>NZ_BAAHAW010000001.1:0-172771 GCF_054777235.1 Humibacter antri
CATGGTCCTGTCCCGCAGCGTCGACGGCTTCACCGCGAGCACACCACTGACCGCGCTCACCGACCCGAAACGTGACGCCATCCTGGCGGTCGGGATGAACGGCGAGCCGCTTCCGCTGGAGCACGGCTTCCCGGTCCGGATGGTCGTCCCCGGCCTCTACGGCTACGTCTCAGCAACCAAGTGGCTTACGGACCTGAAGGTAACAACCTTCGCCGCCGACCAGGCCTACTGGACGCCCCGCGGATACAGCCCAAAAGCCCCGATCAAACTCTCCAGCCGCATCGACACCCCACGCCTCGACCGGCCACTCTCGGCGGGCCCTACGAAGATCGCGGGCGTCGCCTGGGCGCAGACCGTCGGAATCAGCAAGGTCGAGGTCCAAATCGACGGCGCCTCCTGGCAAGAGGCGCCGCTCGCCCCCGCAATCAACGCCGACACCTGGGTGCAGTGGTCGCTCGACTGGAACGCGACAAGCGGATCCCACACCCTGGCGGTGCGTGCAACCGACCGCGCAGGAACATTGCAGGAAGAGAAGCGCACCCCGATCGCACCGAACGGGTCGACCGGGTGGCAGTCGACACTGGTACAGGTTTCTTGATCGCGCCCCGACTGGCCAACAGTGATCAAGGTGGCCGGCTTGCACATAGTCCTCGCGAGAGAGTCGGCAACGATGGCGCTCGACGTCTACGCGGACCTCTTCGACGATGACCTCGACGACGTAGCGAAGGCCCTGAATCATGCCCGCAAGCGGTCAACTGTCGTCAAATCTGTCGTCAAACCGAAGTCAATAGACTGAGTGAACGCCCAACTCCCCAGTGTTTTCAACGACTCTCTGGCCTCCGAACGAAGCGGAGGGCGTGGGATTCGAACCCACGAGACATTTCTGCCCACTGGTTTTCAAGACCAGCTCCATCGGCCGCTCGGACAGCCCTCCAGCCGCCGAGTCTACCGAGCGCGCGCCGCTACTCGAACTCGAGACGTAGACGCAGCAGCTCAGCGAGGCTCTCGAGTTCTGTGCGCACGGCATCCTTCAACTCCGACGTGAATGACTCGTCCGCATACACGCAGTGCACCTGCAGCACCGATGCCGGCACGTCGCTCGTGGCATCCACCTTGCCGACAAGGCGGTCGCCGTGCAGCATCGGGAGCGCATAGAAGCCGAAGCGCCGTTGCGCCGCCGGCTTGTACATGCCCAACTGGTAATCGAACTCGAAGAGTTCGGCGAGACGCTTGCGGTCGAAGATCAGGCGGTCGAACGGGGACAGGATCGCCGTGCGATCCTGGAAGCCACCGTTCGCTGAGGTCTCTGCCGTCGACCCGCCCACCAACGCGAGGGCACCGGGGTCGACGCGCCAAGTTCCTCGCACACCCTCGATGACGGCGGGCTCGCCGGCGTCGCCGACATCCAACGGCTCGAACTGCGTCTGTGTGGTGCGCGCGCGAGCAATGCCCAGCGACCGGAGGCGGCGAGCGCGACGCTCGCGCACGGCATCCTCCAGGGGTACCACCGGATCGTCAGGGTAGATGCGCTCGGCGAGGTCCCACTGGCGTTCGCGGCCGAGCCGGCCGGCGACGGCCACCTCGCCTCGCTGCTCCATGAACTCGAGCATCATGGCGGAATTGCGTCCGGAGTTCCATCCGCTGGACTGCCACGGCTTCACACACTTGTCGTCAGGCAGGTCGCGCGAGACCATCGGGCCACCGTGACTGATGCGGTCGAGGATGTCCCGCCGCAGCGCGTCGTTAGCCTCCACCCACGCTGCCTGGGCGCGCGCCCAACCCGGAGCACCCGCGCCGGGCCACGCCGTCATCTCGGCCCGGTAGAGCGCGATGTCGTGTACTGGCCGCATCATGCTGCGCAGCTCCACGATCACGTGGGATGCAAGTGCCCGCTGCAGATCATCCGGCCGATAGAAGCGCCCGAGTCGACTCCACAGCACGAGGTCGGCGCTCGGGGCGACCACGGCGGTCGGCTCGTACTGCACCAGCGTGAGCCTGCGCACGGTGTCGAGCAGATCGACCGGGCGCGAGGCATCCAGCAGCTGGGCGCGCACGGCGATGCGACGTGCGTCCTGCCGACTGAGGCGGTGCGGGGGCTCGGTCACGCCGCCATGTTAGGCGGGACGTGCGACGGTGCTCACCAGTCCCCCGAAGGCGCGGCGACGATCGGCACGTCGACGCCATGCCAGATCGCGCCGTAGTCGTAGTGTCCGCCGGCCCACGGCGAGTCGATGATCGCCTGCACACTCGTCGCGACGGGCGCGTTCGAATCGAACGCCTGCGCGATTCCGGAGAACAGGTCACGCCGAAGCTGCTGTGCGACATAAGACGCCGCGATCGTGAGGTTGTCGTAGCTGCCGAAGCCCGCTCCGCCGCCGGAGCCCAGCCCATTGTTCAGGGGGTTGTTGCGCAGCCACCAGCTGTGCGGGTCGTTCTCGGAGTCCATCCACTGCAGTATCACGGTGAGGTTGTTCGGTGTCACGGGGAACTTGCCGTCTTGCAGCACGAGCGCCGCCCAGTCGGCGTTGGTCGTGCCGCCTACCGTGATGGCCGACGAGCCGTCCGGCCTCGTGAAACCGGCCGAGCCGAACTTCGGCTGCTCGATGGCCGCCTGCGCGACGTTCCCTGACACGTGCATCGACTGGGTGTGCAGCGAGGCGGTGTTCGCGATGAGCTGGTCGGCGTACAGCGTGCCGGATGGCCCGGTCGCGGCGTTCGCGGGAATCGCCACCATCGCGCTGCCCGCCAGGAACATTGCGGCGGCCGCCGCTGCCGTCACCCGCCCCGGCGATCGCCATTGCCTTCGGGGCGTGCGATGGGCCGCGCGGCCGTGCTGGACATCCGCCGTCGATCGAGCCATCGTGGCTGCTCGCGACCGCTCGGATGCCTGATCTTTCGACGCCCGGCGGCGCCGGTGCGCGTGGTCGGCCGCAGCGGCGGCCTCACGGGCCGCGCGTCGAGTGGGGTAAGCAGGCATGGAATCCGGATGTCACGGTGCACGCATCGCGTGCTCGCCGTTGCGGGTAGGGGGCGGGGAATACTCAAAGTCGACCAGAGCACTCAAGCATCGAGGGTAACAAAGACCCCCTGGCGGGGGCCAGTGATGCCGCCCGCCGATCGCTCGTCCGACCGTCTTGTCACCGCAGTGCGGCCACCATCGGCACTTCTGCCTCCGTCGCCACCGACGCCACGAGGTCCCAAACGAGCACGCCCTCCGGCGCCTCCACGGTCCAGTCCGACCCGCTCAGCGGATAGGCCCGGGTGGTCAACGAGCGGCCGGCGCTGGTGAATGCCTCGATCACCGAGCCGTCGAGGAATATCCGCAACGCAGGGCGAGCGGATGTCTCGTCGAAGGCATCCGACGCGACGGCACGACCGCCGCGGGCACGGACATCGTCACTGGCGTGATCCGTGTCGATCGCCACGGTTCCCCACTGCGCATCGAGGTCGATGTCGACCCACTCGTCGGCGCCGAAGCGCAGACGGATGCGACCGGTCACGCTCGCAGGAACGACGAGTTCCGCCTGGGCGGCGAGCACGGCTCCGTCCGCCGCACGGGATTCCCCGACCCGCAGCTCGACGAGCGCCGGATGCGGCTCGGTGCAGAGCCGGTCGACGCCAGTGGCATCCGGAGCGAGCCACACGTTGCGCGGCAGCGCAACGGCCCCGGACCAGCCTTCTTGATGCCACCAGGCGGAGTCACGCCCCTCCATGATCCAACCGAAGAGCAGCGGGCCGTAAGAGCTCTCGCGCAGCACCGACGGCGCGTAGAAGTCGTGCCCATCGTCGACACGACGCGGCTCCGGCGTGCCGTCGAGCAGGAAGGCGAGGACGCCGTCGGGGCCGTCCGAGAACGACCAGGAGCAAACAACGGCCACCTCGCGTCCGTCGACACACACCACCTGCGGGCACTCCCAGCCCTCGCCGGTGTCGATGAATCGGCCGTTGTCCTCGATGAGCGTGCGCTGCAGCTCGGCGAGATGGCCGTCATAGCTCCAGTCCAGGCCGTCCTGCGAGCGGTAGTGGCGGATCGCCGCGGGGCCCCCATCGGCGACCGAGCCGACGGCCATGTGCCAACCATCCGAACCCGTCCACACGAACGGGTCGCGGAACATACGGATGCCTTCGGCCGTCTCGGGATCCTCGAGGAGTCGCGTCGGCGGCCCGAAGTTCGTGCCGTTCTCGTCACTCAGCGCGGTGACGATGTGCTCGAGCGGGCGGCCCTGCACGTGCCCGGAGTAGTACGCGCGCACCCGACCACCATCGACCGCGGAGTTGCCCGACCAGCATCCCTCCGAGTCGAGCCCACCCGGAAGCGGACTCATGGCCGGGCGATGGAGCGTCCAGTGCACGAGGTCGTCCGTCGTCGCATGCCCCCACTCGACCGGCACCGCGAGATCGGCCAGCGACCGCGACTGGAAGTAGAGGTGGAGCATATCGCCTAACTCGATCGGCCCATTCGGGTCGTTGAGGTAGCCGCGCGGCGGGCTTATATGGAACTTCGGGCGGTGATGCGGATGCCGGTCGGCCATCGGCGCAGACTCCTTGGCTGGGTGGCGGTGCGGTCAGCGCAGCGCCGTGACGGATGTGGGCGACGAGGTTCCCGGGCGGGTGCGATCGCACCCGCCGGAGGCGCCTCGGACTGTGGGTTATCGGAACGAGCCGGCGGTGACGCCCTCGATGAAGTACCGCTGGGCGAAGACGAACAGCAGAACACTCGGGATCATCGCGAGGATGACGCCGGCCAGCACGATCGAGATCGACCCGGTGCCGAGGTTGCCCTGCAGCCCGACGAGGCCGAGAGGCAGCGTGAAGTGGTCCTGTGAGTTGAGGAAGATCAGCGGCCGGTAGAACTCCGCCCAGAAGCCGGAGAAGTTCAGGATCGCCAGCGTCGCGACCGCGGGTGACGCCATGCGCGCATAGACGTGCCAGAACACTCCGAACTGGGTCGCGCCGTCGATGCGGGCTGCTTCGCCCAACTCGCGCGGCATCTGCATGAAGTACTGCCGCATGAGGAACGTGCCGAACGCGCTGCCCAGTGCCGGGATGATCAGCGCGCCGAGCGAGTCGCTCAGGCCGAGCATCCTCACGATGATGAACACCGGGATGATGATCGTCTGCAGCGGCACCATCATCGTGGCCAGGAACACGCCGAAGATGGTGTTCTTACCCGGGAATGAGATCATCGCGAACGCGTAGCCCGACAGGGTGCAGGTGATGGTCTGCCCGACGACGATGAGCACTGTGACGACGACACTGTTCACGAAGAACTGGCCGATCGGAATCTGGTTGAACACGGCGACGTAGTTGCCGAAATCCCAGTCGGTGGGAATCCACTGCGGCGGGTTCGTGAACGCTGCAGCCGGAGTACGCAGCGACGTGCTGAGGGTCCAGAGCAGCGGACCGAAGGCGACGACCGCGCTGAGGATGAGCATGACCATCCCGGCGATGCTGCCCACCTTCACGATGGGGCGCCGGCGGCGGCCCACGACATGGACCGTGTCGGGGAGTTCGATCGTCGTCATTGGTAGAACACCAGCTTTCGAGCGGCGAGGAATTGAATGCCCGTGACCAGCAGGATGATCACCAGCAGCAGAATGGCGATCGCCGATGCGTACCCGAACTGGAGGTTCTGAAAGCCGGTCTGGTACATCGAGATGGTGGCTGTGGTGGTCGCCGTTCCCGGGCCCCCTTTGGTCATGATGAACGGCTGGTCGAACAGCTGCATCGCGTTGATCATCGCCACGACCGTCGCGAACAGGATCGTCGGGCTGATCAGCGGGATCTTGATGCGGAACAGCGTGCGCCACGGCCCTGCGCCGTCGATCGCTGCGGCCTCCAGCACGTCGGTCGGCACCGAGGTGAGGGACGCCACGAACAGCACGAACGTGAAGCCCACCTGCTGCCATACGACGATGATGATCATCGTGATCTGCGCCGTCACCGGGTTCACCAGCCATGGCACCGCGGGGATGCCGAACTCACTGAGGTAATAGTTGATGAGCCCGAACTTCGCGTCGAAAAGGTATCCCATGAAGATCGAGACCGCGGCGGTGGAGGCCAGCAGCGGCAGGTAGAACGTCGTGCGGAACAGCGCCTTCGTCCACTTGTGCTTGCGGTTGTTGACCAGCACTGCGAGCAGCAGTCCGAGCGCGATCTGCAGCACCACGATTCCGATGGCCAGCAGGATGGTGACCCCGAATGAAGAGAGCACCTGGTCGTCGGAGAACAGCCTCGTGAAGTTCTTGATGCCGACGAACTGCGGCGGGGTGATGACATCCCATGAGAAGAAGGACAAGCCCAGCGACACCAGGATCGGGATGAAGGTGAAGACGGCCACGAAGACCACCGCCAGAGAGATCATCAGGTAGCCGAAGGTCGCCTGCCGCCGGGCCTCCCGCCGCGCACCGGGGCGACGGGAGGATCGATGGGAGGCTGTCACGCGCACAACCTCCTGCGCGCTTTCAGCGGTGGCGGTCATCAGGAATTCGCCTGAGCCTTTTCAAGGTCGGACTGCATGCCGTCGAGCGCTGCCTTGGCGTTGCCGCTCGAGATGGCCTGCGTGGTGCGCTGGTTGAGCGAGGTCGCGAGCGCCTGGTAGTACGGCGGGGCCGAGATCGGAACGGATCCGTTCAGCTGGTCCCAGAACGTCGACCAGTGGTCGGGCCCGGTGCTCTTGTAGCGGTCGGCCGTCATCAACGACTTGCGGGCAGGCGTCGTCACATTGCCCGGGTAGACGAGGTCGAAGGTCTCCGGCTGAACGAGCATCTTGACGACCTCCCAGGCGAGGTCCTTGTTCTTCGAGGTGTTGAAGATGCCGTACCCGCCCGCGCCGAACAGCGACTTGTTGCTCTTCCAGGTCGGGAAGGGCGCAACGTCGAAGGTGCCGGGCTTCATGCCGGCGTTGTGCAGACCGCCGGCCCAGAACCCGCCGCCGATCGTCATGCCGACGCGACCTGACGCGAACAGGCCCTGCAGCGTTCCACCGCCTCCGACGTCGGGCGACGGCGACAGGTTCGCCTTCTGAAGCTCGATCATGTACTCCAGCGCTTCGACCGCCGGGGCGGAGTTCGCCGTGGGCGCGCCCCACTTCCAGCCGCCACTCCTGCCTTCGGCCAGCGGATTGTTCGCGTAGGCCTTCTTCCAGAGCCAGTCGCCGCCCGAGTACTTGCCTTCGGTGAGCAGGTTGCCGTCGTTCGCGTAGAGGAACGAGGTCCAGCTTCCCCAGAGGCGCACCACCCAGTCGAACGCGTTCGTGTTCGAGCCGAGAGCAGCGATCTTCTGCGCGTTGGTGTGGAAGTCGTCCATCGTCCACTTGGCGGTGGGCAGCGCGAGCCCGGCCTTCGCATAGAGCTCCGTGCTGTAGAACATGCTGCCCGCGTTGAAGCTGTCAGTGAGCTCGTACAGGTGGCCCTGGTACATCATCGACTCGACAAGGGCCGGATGTACGTCGTCGAAGTAGCTCTTCAGGGAGTTCATGTCTTGGGTGACGTAGTGGTCCAGCGGCGCGATCATCTGCTTGGCCGCCATCTGCTGAAGACCCTCGGTGGCAACACTGACCAAGTCAGGCGCAGAGCCCGCCGCAATCTGCGTGAGCACCTTCGCAATGAAGTCGTTCCAGTCGGTGCCGTTGATGCCGGTGATCTCCAGGGACGCGTTCTTGTCGATCTTCTTGATCTGCGGCTCAAGAGCCTTTTGCAGCGTGGTCGCCGCGCTCTGCTGGCCGAAGTAGAGCATCTTGAGGGTGGCGGAGCCTGTTGTTCCTCCACCGCCTCCGGTCGATGAGCAGGCAGCGAGTGACGCAAGTCCCGTTATGGCCAGCCCGGCTCCGCCGAGCTTCAATAGCGTTCGACGATCCATGGTCGGGCCGAAGGTGGCGGTCATAGTTCGCTCCTCTCTGAGCGGTTCATTTGTCTGAGCGGTTGTGGTCGAAGTTGTGTTCTGCGGGTACGTATCTCCGTCGCCGCATTCTCGGCCTTCGGACACCAATACGTATTTGCTCGTGCAGCATAACTCGCCGCGAGATGCGATGGCAATACGTATTGGTTTCGTGACAAGATGGTTACATCGCCGCGACGAGAAGGAGCAAGGATGCCCGACCATAAGAAGCACCCGCCGTCACGATCTGCGGTCGCAGCCGATCAGGGCCGTGAGCAGCGCCGCGTCACCATGAAGGATGTCGCCAAGCGCGCCGGCGTCTCCCAGCCGACGGTGTCGTTCGTGCTCAATGATCGGCGCGACGTCTCCGTGGCGGACGAGACACGGGCTCGCGTGCTGCAGGCAGCCAAGGACCTCAACTTCCATCCCAACCGTGCGGCGCGGGCGCTGAGGTCGAACAAGTCCTACACGGTCGGCGTCATCGCCAACCGCATCGTCTCCCAGCCCTACGCCGGCCAGATCGTGCTCGGAGTGCAGCGGGCGGTGCAGCCTGCCGGCTACGTGTGCTTCGTGGTCGAGACGTCGGAGACTCCGGATGCCGTCGACGCGGCCGTGCAGAACCTCCTCGCGCAGGGAGTCGCCGGGCTGATTTACGCCGCACCGGGGCCGGAGCCGATCCGGGCGGCGGTGACCGAGAGCGACGTTCGCACCATCTTCGTCAACTGCTGGGCCGACAACGCGAAGGATGCCCCGCAGATCCTGGCAGACGAGTATCAGGGTGGCCGCGATGCCGCCGCCGCGACCTTCGCGGCCGGTCACCGTCGGGTGGTCTACCTCGGTGGGCCTGCAGGCGACTACGCGTGCAAGGAGCGCGAGCGCGGGCTCGCGGATGCCGCGCGGGATGCGGGCATCGAACCCGCAAGCATCCGTCGCGAGCACGGTGATTATCACGTGCACTCGGGTTACGACCTGGCACTGAGGGTGCTGGCGGAGGGCATGCCGACGGCATTGATCTGCGGCAACGACCGCATGGCGGTGGGCGCACTGATGGCCACTCATGCAGCCGGACTCGACTGCCCGGGCGACGTCAGCATCGTGGGATTCGACGACCAGCCCGACATCGCCGACCAACTGCATCCGCCACTGACCACCGTGGCGCTGCCGCACCTGAAGATGGGGCTGACCGCGGGCGAACTTCTGCTCGCAGACGAGGAGCCGCAGGGCACCCGGCTCATCCCGTGCACGTATGTGCCGCGTGGATCGCTGGCGGCGCCGAAGGACCGTTCGTGACGTCGGCGCCCAGCACGCACTTCCGGCCGGCCGGTGGCTTCGTCGGCGACGTCATCCCGGTCGAGCGCGACGGTGTGGCGTGGCTGTACTACCTGCTCGATGAGAGGCCGGGCACTGACCCCGCCGACCGTGCGACAGGGATGCCCTGGGCCGCGGTCACGACCCCCGACTTCGCCCGGTTCGAAGACCGCGGTGTCGTGCTGCCCTCGGGCGGCCGCTCGGCTGCGGACTTCGACTGCTACACCGGGAGCGTCGTGGCCGGTGACGACGGCATGCTGCACCTCTTCTACACAGGCCACAATCCCGAGGTGCGCACCGCGGACGGTGACCTGCAGGTGGTCTGCCACGCGACATCCGACGGCGATCCTTCTGCGTGGACCAAGCACCCGGAGTGGACGTTCGGCGCTCCGTTCGGCTATGCGGCGGAGGACTGGCGCGATCCCTTCGTGTTCCGGGCCGCACTGGATGAGCCGTGGCAGATGCTGCTCGCGGCGCGCCGCACGGATGCCCCGTATCGCCGCTCCGGGGTCGTCGCCCGGCTCGTCAGTGATGACCTCGTCACCTGGCGAGCCGCGGAACCGCTCTGGGATCCGCGGCGCTACATCACCCAGGAGTGTCCCGACGTGTTCCGCTGGGGTCAGTGGTGGTATCTCGTCTACTCGGAGTTCTCCGACTCGTTTCAGACCAGGTACCGCATGGCTACGAGCCCCGACGGCCCGTGGCTGGCGCCCGAATACGACACGGTGGACGGCCGCGCGTTTTACGCTTCAAAGACGGTCGGGCTCGGCGGAGAACGCTTCTTCATCGGATGGATCGCCACCCGCGCGGGCGATCGCGACGACGGTGCGTGGCAGTGGGCGGGCACCATGTCGGTGCTGCGCGCGACGCAGCGTGCGGACGGGACGCTGGCTTTCGGGCTGCCCCGGTCGGTGCTCGAGCTGTACGGGGCGGGGCTGCACGACGGGCGGGCGAGCATCCTCGACACGCTGACGCCGCTCGACGGTGCGGATGCCCGTCCCGGTGCGGGTGCAGACAGTCGCCACAGCGCATGGCTGGGTCCGGAACTTCCACGGGAGGCGCTCGTCACGGCGGAGTTCGACATCCACCCGGGCACGCACGCGTGCGGACTCCTGCTGCGCGCATCCGCTGACGGCGAGAACGCGTACATCCTGCGGCTGGAACCGCTACGGGGAAGGCTCGTGTTCGACCGGTGGCCGCGCGTACGCACCGGCGGCGAGCAGTGGCAGATCCACGGCGACGTGCCGCACGCGGTCGAACTCGAGCGCCCGGTCGCGCTACCCGCCGGTCGCCACACCGTGCAGGTGCACCTGGATCACGACATCCTGGTTGCCGTGGTCGACGACGCGGTGGCGCTCAGCACGCGCGTGTACGACCTCGAGGCGGGTCGGGTGGGCGTGTTCGCCACCGACGGCGGCTTCGAGCTGACCCGCCTCGACATGCACATGCGCGGGTGAACGCGCGGGGCAAGCCACTACGCGCCGCGTCGCCTCACCGATCGACCGCGATCGCGTCGAATACGTCGCGCAGCTCCTCCGGATGAGGGTCGTACGCACCGAGGTCGGGGCCGGAGAACATGGATGCCTGATTCCACAGTTCCGGCGTGACACGCTCGAACTCGAAACGAAACCGGGAACCGTCGGCGAGGTGCTCCATGAAGACTTTGGCCGTGCGCCCGTTGCCCTCCCTGAACGGATGTGCCTGATTCAGGAACGCGAACACCCGCGAGCAGGCGTCGACGAAACCGGCACGATCGAGCCGCGACCAACTCGTGCTTGTCGCCATGACGTGCATATCGGCGAGATATCGGTCGATCATCCCTGAGTTCGCATCGGCGAAGCCGCCCGGTGCATCACCTTTTGAGATGTTCACCGTGCGGTACTCGCCCGCCCACTCGTAGACATCTTGGAACAGGTGGAGATGGATCGCTCGAACGTGATCCGCGTCAAAAGTGCGGCCGATCCCGACCGCGCCGTCAAGAATCTGCCGTTGTCGCAACTGCGTAGCGGCGTACTCGAACGCACGCAGTACGTCCGCGTCGCGCTCATCGAGCTTGTTCCGCAGTGTCCCCTGCCCGCGCCAATCCATCGTGTCCGCGTAGAAGTATGACTCCCAGGAGTCGTACTGCGGAGCGGACATCAGCTCGCTGCCGCCGCGACCTTACGACGGCGCTCGGCCGCCTCCCGCGCGCGACGTAGATATTCGGCCTCATCGATCGCCCCGCGCGCCTCATCGGTCAGGTTCTCGACGTCTTCGCGGTTCGGCACCCATCCCTCGTGCCAGCTGGCAGCCAGCGACTGCACTACCGAGCGACGCTGCCCCTCGTCGAGTTGCGTGAACAACTCCGGCCAGCGTTCCACGACGTCGAACTCCACGCTCATGATCCCGGTCCCTCCGCTGTCGCTATTTTATCCGACCGGCATGCCTCGACAGGGCGAGCGACCGTCAGCTCGGTGACTCGTCAATAGGGGACGGACAACCCGCTGAACATCGGGAAATGTTTGACGTTCCTGGTCAGCAGCCGGGCGTCGAGCGCGATCGCGGTGGCTGCGATCGCGAGATCCGCGGAATCGATCCCGCGGTTTCCGGGGAGCCATTGCCGCCCCAGCTCGCCCGCGATCTCGGCGATCCCCTCGTCCAACGGACGCCACGTCAAGGCGGCGAAAAGCGTTCGGGTGGCTGCTTCCTCCTGAGCGCGCATCCCTGCCAAAACCTCCAGCCTGACCTCCTCGCTCGCGTGCAGCGGGCCGGACTCACGCGATTCGCGGAACGGCCTGGCGGCCGCCTGCTCCCCGCGGAGAACGTCGACGAGAACCGACGTGTCGACGACGACGGTCATCGCGCGCACATGATGTGCTGAACCGATCGGCACGCGCTACAGACATCGGCATCCGCTACAGAACTTTCGTGTAGCGGATGCCGATTGGTGTAGCGGCAAGGTTTACGGCTGGGCTCCCCCTGCGTTATCGCTTGTCCAGATCGACTTGAGGTGCCAGGCCTTCAGCGAGTCGACCGTGGCGGTGCCGCCGGTCGCGAACGCGGTGACGCCGCTGCTGGAGGCATCCGGGAAGATCTGCTCCGTCAGCACACGGGTCCCGTCAGCGGAGAAGACCTCGACCGATGATGCGTCGACGAGGATGCGCAGGCCCAGCGATCCGTCCGCGTCGAGGGCGAGCGGCGCCGAGTTGCGGCTGTTGAACGCCGAGCTGAAGCTCGTGTCGCCCGACTTGCTGCGGTCGACGTACAGCTCGCCGGTGGTCGTGTCGTATCCGATCTGCGTGTACTGGCCGTTACCCGTGCGCACGTTCAGCCCGAACGTCGATGCCGTGCCGGCGCTCAGCTGCGCCTCCATCTCGAGTTCGTCTCCGTTCACCTTGAGCGGAGTCGTCGTGTCGGCGACCGAAAGCTTGCGCACGGTCGACACCGGTCCGGTGCGGAGTGCGGCCAGCCGGTCGACCGGCTGCTGAACCAGTTGCACCTGACCCGCGATGGTCTGTAGCGAGACCGTGCGCGGGAAGGACTCCGAGCCCTGCCACGGGGATGTCGGCACGTTCGACGCGTACGCCCAGTTGCTCATCCACGCGATGTCCACGCGCTGACCGTGCGGCGCGCCGTTCCACGTGTTCTCGGCGTAGTAGTCGGCGCCGTAGTCCATCCAGTGCGCGCGTTGCAGCTGGTCCAGTGCGGGCTCATCGGCGAGGCTGAAGTCGTCGGCGAGCACGTGTCCCCAGCTGCCGGTGGCGTGGTCGACGATCTCGATCTGCGCCTGCTGTCCCTGCAGATCCTTCACGTTCCAGGAAGCCCAGTCCAGGTTCTCGCTGTTCGCCCCGGTGGACGAGCGCACGACCTGACCGTTCATGACGAGGTTCACGGCGGTCTGCGTGTCCCACGCGGGTGCCTGCTCGCCGGCGAACACGATGTCGCCCACCATGAGGTGGCCCCAGCCCTGCGATCCGTCGTTCTGGTCGACCACCTGGATCTGCGCCTGTTGCCCCTGGTACGCGCTGGTGTCCCAGTTCGTCCAGGTGAGCGTTCCCGAGTTGTTGCCGGTCGCGGTGGCGACCACCTTTCCGCAGATCAGCAGGTTCACCGCGGTCGGGTTCGCCTGGCTCATCGGATGCTCGCCGCCGGCCGTCTGCAGATCGATGTAGGGACTGTCCACGGTGAACGTGGGCGAGGTGATCGTTCCCTCGCCGGGGTCGCCGTCCGGGCCCCACGTGTCGAGCACGCCCGAGCTGACCTGGTTGCCGAGCTGCTCGTGGCTGGGGCCGGTGCCGACGAAGGAGCCGGTCGTCGTCCATCCCGGGTCGTAGCTCGTTCCGGAGAAGTCCGTGAAGACGGTGCCGGTGGGCAGAGTACCGAACGGCACCGCGTTCGCAACGTACGGGTTGTTCCCGCCTCCGACGAGGAAGTTCAGGTACGGCTTGTCGATGGTGAATGCGGGCGAGTCGAGGCTGCCGGTGGAGGCATCCCCGCCGTTGTAGCTGTTCACGACGTAGGTGCCGGGGTATCCGGTGACGGGCTGCTGGTTAGGCAGCGCTCCCGCTGCCGGTGCCGTTCCGAACGCGCTGCCTGTGGCGGTCCAGCCCCCGTAACCGCCCGATTCGAAATCATCCAGTGGTGTTCCGGCGGGCGGCGTGTAGGTCGCCGGCCCGTCTGGGGTGAAGGTCGAGCCGTCGAAGTCCCCGACGAAATACTGCACCCCGGTGCTGCCGACGCTGACGCTCAGCACCCACTTCTGGTGGCCCTGGTTTCCGTCCACGGGCAATTGGTACAGGTCGGGCATCTCCCACACGCCCGTGGTCGCGCCGGCCGGACCGAACGTGCCCACCTGCTTCCACGTCTTCAGGTCGGGCGACGTGTAGAACGCGGTCTTGTACTGGTCGCTCAGGGCGACCACCATCATCCACTCGTGACCCGGCTCGTACCAGAAGACCTTCGGATCGCGGAAGTTCACCGAGTGGATGTCGATCACCGGGTCGCCCGCGTAGCGCGTCCAGGTGCGGCCGTCATCCGTGCTGTACGCGATGTCCTGCGACTCGATGTTCGTGCCCTGCTGCACGCTCGTGTAGACGGCGACCATGGGCGGGTTCTTGCGGGTGCCGAAGCCACTCGTGTTGTTCGTGTCGACGACCGCACTCCCGGAGAAGAACGCGCTGCTTCCCGGATCAGGTGCCGGACCCGTGACCGGGATGTTCTTCCAGTGCACGAGGTCTTTGCTCACGGCGCCCTTCCACGTGCCGTAGCTGAACAGGTAGTAGAGGCCGTTCTTATAGACGAGGCCGTTCGGGTCGCCCATCCATCCGGTCGGCAGACTGAAGTGATACTGGGGGCGGTGCGGCTCCTGATAGCTGGGCGGTGTGGCCGCGGAGCCGGCCGTCGCCGTGAGCCCGGTAATGGCCATGGCGCCGACGACGGACATCGCCGCGAGCGCGATGAGCCGACGACGGGCGCGACGCCGCAGGGTCAGTGGCCCCGGTCGCGGCACGAGCGGAGCGTGCTGGGGAGAACTGGTCATGATCGAAGATGCCTTCCTCTCTGAAGGATGCCGACGTGACGGCGGCACCATGCCGTCGGCGGCTATTGATACGTATTGGTACCGCGACCTCGCTCTGCGAACTCAAAGTGAAGAAGGCAGGGGGAGACGCCTATCAATACGTATTAAGGCAGCCGCTGACGATTCTGTCCCCGATCTGCACCGTGGTCAACCCTGCAAGTCGTCGAACACCGCGAGCACGTTCGCTACGAGCGAGGCCCCGCGGCCGCCCACACGCCGAGATCCCGTTTCACTGACAGATATTGCTGTTCCGACGGGCATCCGTCAGCATTCTTCGTCAGTGAAACGGGATCTCGTGGCAGCAGCGCTCAGCCCGCGCCACCCCCGACGGCCATCGCCAGCACCAGCAGCCCCGGCGTCTTGCCGTCGGCGTACGGCGGCAGGTTGGGCAGGGTCACGTAGGCCACCTGCTTCGAGCTGTCGAGCGGGATCGTGCTCTCGTACAGGCTGAACGGTCCCGCTCCCTCACCCGATGGCGTGTTGCGGTAGTCCATCGTGGTGAACACGGTGTTCCCGACCGCCGGCTTGTTGTAGTAGTAGTCGCCGGCCGCCAGCGTGAATGTGCTCGACGTGCCATCCGTGTACGTGACCGATGCCGTCCCCGACGCCGGCGTCGGATACGCGTTCACCCCGAACACCACGAGCCCGAGCGAGTCGCCCTGCCCCGAAACCGCGATGCTCTGACCCTGCGACCACACCGCGTTCTTCTCGCCCGGCGTGAACTGCGGCCAGGTGTACGCCACCTTCACACCCTGCACGCTCGCGCCAGGGGCGATGCCCTTGACCTTCTGCAGGTCGTTCGACGACAGGCTGCTGCGACTCAGCGCGAGGTCTCCGGTGTACGGGTCGGCGCCGTCCGCGGTGATCGCTACGTCGTCGAACGCGGACTCGATGTCCTTGTACAGCGAGCGCACCTGCACGGTGGTCGTGACCGACCCGAGTTCGCCGTGACGATCGGCGACGGATGCCGTGAGCTGCGCACTCCCGGATGTCGCGTCATCCGGCGGCGTCACCTTCCACGACAGCGACGCCGTCGCACCCGCTTTGAGCCCGTCGGCCACCGCAGAGCTCACGGGTTCGACGCTCCACCCGGCGGGCGCCGTCAACGTCGCAACGACGCCCTCCGTCGGCTTGGCCGCCCAGAACGTCGCCGTCGCGTTCACCGTGACCGGGAGACTCGCCGCGGCCGCGACTGCAGGCATCCGGATGACCGCTGACGGCTCGGCGTGCACGCCCGGGCCTTGATACGCGCCGATGTTCACCGGCCCGGTGCGAGGCACAGGCGTGCCGTAGATGTCGCGTCCGCCGTTGTGCGGCACCGCGACGCCGGCCCGGAGCGCCGGCGAGAACTGGCGAAGCTTCAGGGTTCCCAGGTCGTTCGGACCGGCCGGTTCGTGCGTCTCGTCGACGAAGCCGGGATCGGAGGCGACGCCGCCGGGGTTCGTGGACCCATCCGCGTTCGTCGGCACACCGCTGACGCCGATGAACAGGTTGTGGTCGAACGAGAGGCCGGGACCGCGCACCTGAACGCCCATCGGCGCGTTGCGGTTCACCATGATGTTGTCGCTGAACGTGACTCCGCGGTTGGTGCTGTTGTCGTCCTGCAGGAAGTACGTCGGCGAGGCGGACTCGTCCACGATCGTGTTGTTGTAGATCTGCGTCTTCTGGATGTTCCCGGGGCACAGCTGGAACACGCGCGCGGCGTCGTCGTAGCTCACGTTGTAGCGGAACACCGTTCCCCACGTCCAGGCGCCGGAGTAGGGGCAGACCAGCAGCAGGCCGCCGCCGTTGTCGTGGCTGTAGTTGTACTGGAACACGGTGTTCTGCGATCCGCCGTCGGCGTCGAACGACATGCCGTCATGGTTGTTGCCGCCACCGGACACGTCGTTGTACTGCACGAGCGTGTCATCCGAGTTGAACGGCCAGATGCCGGCGTTGTTCGCGTTCGACCGCAACTGGAATCTGGCGAGCGTGTTGTGCTCGATCACCGCGCCCTTCGTGGTGTCGACCTTGATGCCGTCGCCCGCGATGCTCTTCATCGTGTTGCCTGCGATCACGACGCCGGTGCTCGCCGTCCACGGGCCGAGCCCGCTGGTGTCCTGCGTGCCGACCTCGGGCCGCTTGTTCCAGGTCGACTTGAAGTAGATGCCCTCGCGGCCCACGTTCGTGATCGTGTTGTCGCGGATCTGCAGCCCGTCGATCCACGTCGGAGTGGTCTGCCCGCCGATCCCGACCTGAATGCCCGCCGACCCGGTCAGACCCTTGTTGTCGTCACCCATCACGTCGTGGATGTCCAGCCGCTGCAGCACGTAGCCGCTCGCCTTGCCGAAGTCGGTGAGCGAGATGCGGATGCCGTTGCGCTGGGTGCCGGGGTTCGCCGCATTCGTGATCGCGAGATCCTGCACCGTCACGTGGTCGATGTTCTGCAGCAGCACCGCGTCGTGCGCCCCGGCGCCGTCGATGACCGGTGCAGCACCGGCGCCGTACGCGCCGATCACAATGGGGGCCCGTTCGCTTCCGGATCCCCGCGGCGTGAGCGTTCCGGCGCACGTGGACCCGCGCGCGAACAACACCGAGTCGCCCGGTTTCAGCGCGAGCGCGTTCACCTCGTCGATCGTGGTGAACGGATGCCCGACACTCCCGTTCGCCCCCGCATCCGGCGCGCTGCAGTCGGCGTGGTACGTCGTGCCGGTGGTCCGACCGTGCCCGGCGGGTGCGGCGACCGCGGGCACGGCGCCGAGCAGACCGAGCGGCAGCGCGGCAACGGCGACGCCCGCCGTCAGCAGCACGCGCCGCGCACGGCCGCTCTTCGCTCGTTCACCGTGAGCGGCACTTCCGCGTGTCGCCCGAAGACATCGCAGCATGGGTTTCCTCCTTGAATGCCCGTGACCTCGACATCCTCAGCGGAACAAGGAGTGCCACGCACGCGAGCGACCACACTCGACCGCGATCACAACCGGCCGATCGCGTGCATCCGCTCCTGACGCATTCGAACAATCAGAACGGTGATCGTTGCGTCACTCAGCGCCAGAACGCAGCGCGGTCGCCGGTGTCAGCCGAGCCGCACGGAGCGCGGGATAGATGCCCGCAAGAACGCCGACGACGAGGGCCGCGCCGAAGCCCACGAGCGGCACGATCGGCGGGATCGTGAGCGGGTTGTGCGCCAACCGATCGACCACGGCGGTCGCCAACGCTCCGAGGCCGGCTCCGCCGATTCCACCGATGGCGGCGAGAACGGCGGCCTCGAGCAGGAACTGTGCACCGATGTGGATGCCTCGCGCGCCGACCGCGCGCCGCAACCCGATCTCGCCGCGGCGCTCGAGAACGGCGATGACCATCGTGTTCGCGATGCCGACTCCGCCGACGAGCAGGGAGACGGCTCCGAGTGCGAGGTACAGGCCCACGAAGCTGGTCTTCGCCGCTGCTCGCGCTGCGAGGATGTCCGACGGCCGCCGCACGGCGACCGCCTCCGGGTGTGCCGGCGACGCCGCGAACGGGAGCACGGCGGCGACGGCCTCGACCTGGTCGGGATCGGCACGCAGATAGAGCCTGCTGGCTCCCTGCTGGAGACCGAGGTCGGCTGTCGCGATGGGGAAGCTGACGAGGGCTGCCTCGTCGATTTCGGGTGCAACGCCGACGGGCGCGAGCAGCCCGATCACGGTGAAGTACCGGCCGCCCAGGTACACCTGCGTCTGCGGGGTGAGCGTTCCGATGCCGAGGTTCTTCGCCGCCTGATAGCCCAGCACGACGAGCGGATAGCGCTGCGCCACCGGGTCGAGGAACCGGCTGGCGATGACGGATGCCCCGATCGTGCGCGGCAGGGACTCCTGCGCGGCCATCACCGTGATGCCGCCGGTATCGATGGCCGGCACCGCGGCACTGCGTCGCACCGTCACCCCGGTCAAGGATGCGACCGCGGTCACGTTCTGCACGGGCGGAATCGCTGCCACCATCGACTCGGCCGTCGACGGCAGGGGCAGCGCGGTGCCGCCGAAGTCCTGCCCAGCGGCCACCGTGAGCAGGTTCGACTCCCTTCCGAGCTGGGCGAGCAGCTGCGCCTGCGCGGAGGAGGCGAGGCCGAGCACCGCAACGATGGCGCCGATCGCCACCGCGATCCCGAGAGCGGACAGAGCCGACCTCATCCGCCTGGCCCGCAACCCGTCGCCGCCGACCCGCAGCGCGTCGACCATGCGCATCCGGGACCGGGCGGGGATCTCGGCCTCGCGCCGAACCGGCATCATCGTCGCCCGCTGTCTGCGACGACTCGTCCGTCTCGCAGGCGGATCTCTCGTCCCATCGCCGCGGCGACATCCGGATCGTGGGTGATCACCACGACGGTCGTGCGTCGATCGGCGAAACCGGCGATGAGCCGCATGATCGCTCGCCCGTTGGCGGAGTCCAGGTTGCCGGTGGGCTCATCGGCGAGCAGGATGCGCGGCTCTCCCGCCATCGCCCGTGCGATCGCCACACGCTGGCGCTCACCACCGGAGAGCTGGCTCGGGCGATGCGTGCTCCGGGCCGCGAGACCAACGGCCTCCACCGCCGCGGTCGCCGCCGTGCGACGACGTCTCGCCGTCCACCCTCGATACAGCAATCCCGTCATGACGTTCTCGAGCACGGTCAGGTGGTCGAGCAGGTGGAACTCCTGGAAGACGAAGCCGATGCGCCACGCGCGAAGCCCGGAGACCTGGCGGTCGGACATCCGCGACATGTCCTGCCCATCGAGGGAGAGGGAGCCGGATGTCGGTCTCTCCAGCGTCCCGATGAGATCGAGCATCGTCGACTTGCCGGAGCCGGACGGCCCCGTGATCGCCACGGACTCGCCGGCGTCGACGCTGAAGGTGACGTCCGCGACCGCGGCGACCGCAGCAGGGGGCGGATACACCTTGCACACACCGTTGAGGTCCAGCAGTGCACTCATGACGCGGGAACCTCGACCTTCTGGCCTGGCTCGATCCCCGAACCGGTGACCTGCACGAGCGCGTCGGTGAAGAGCCCGGGCGTGACGCCGACGAGCTGCCGCCGTCCGTGCTGGCCGTCCACCCACACGCCGTACCCGCCGCCCGAAAGCGCCACGAGCGCAGTGATCGGAACCGCGAGCGCGTTGTGCACCTGCTGATCGACCACGTTCACCGTGACGGGCGCCCGGTCGAAGCCCGCAGCATCCGACGCGTCGGCGAGGGCGACATGCGCAGGCACGGTCGCCTGCGGAGGCCCGCCGGACTGGTCTCCGGAACCGTTGCTCTGCACCTGCGCGACGGCTGAGACATCAGTGACCGTGCCGGCGATGGTGCGGCCGGTGGGCAACGTAACCGTGACATGGTCGCCGACATGTACGAGCTGCACCTGGAGCGTGGGGATGTCGACGGTGACCACGGGCACGGGCGAGGTCACCGTCAGCACGGGCTGGCCCGGACCCGTCACGGAGCCGAGTGCTGACGTGTCAGCGATGCGCAGCGGCCCGGGCGCGAACAGCACACGGCCGAGGTCGATCTCCCCGGTCGGAGCCTGCCCGGTGGCGCGCTGCCAGGCCAGAATGCCCCGCTCGGTGTTCCAGGTGAAGTCGTCGTCGACCGTGATGCCAGCCCCGAATCCGAGCGCCGTGAGGTTCGCCTCCAGCTGCTGCACATCGGGACCGGGCACCATGCCGAGCTGGAACGCGCGCCAGACCGGCCGCGCCCCATAGAACAGGTAGACGGATCGCCCGTCGACCTCGTACAGCTGCTGACCCCTCGGGATGATCGCGCCCAGGCTGGGAAGCGCGGTGACCGTGCCCTCGGATTGGGACGAGAGCGTCTGCTCCCCCGCGTATCCCAGCGTCGCCGAGAGCTGGGTGGTGGTGCTGAGCGTCGTTCGCACGATCGTCGCGGTCGCGGTCGGCACGGTGGGCCGCGGGGCCGGGCGATCTCCGGAGGCCATCCAGTAGGCGCCGCCGGTGGCGAGCGCCAGCACCAGGATCGCCGTCACCGCCACGGCGACCACTCTGGCCCTGCGCCTCTCAGCCATGGGCGAGGCTGCTCATCGTCGACGCCGCGACCTCGGCGTCGAGCTGGGAACGACAGGCGGTGAACGCGTTCTGAACGGTCGGATCCTGCTTCCCGAGGGCACCGTTGTTGGGCAGTTCGTTGCCGGAGACCTCGAAGCCGTGTCCCGGGGTGAACGGTGTCTCGCTCGTGGGATCCCGGTAGTTCGGCAGCCCGTGCGTCCTCAGGCACTGTGCGGCACGAACGCCCGCCTGCACCAGCTTCGGCGGAGCCGGCGACTCGTCGTCGGGTTGCAGGCCGGCCACGGCGAACAGGTGACCGCACGCCCGGTCGAACGTCGCCGTCGCGGCGGTGCGCTGCGACGACGACATCTTGGCTTCGACGTCTTGGATGCTGCGCGCATCCGTGAAGACGTAGCCGTCGGCCGTGAGCACGGGATCCTGGTAATCGGGCACGCCGTGCTCCCGAAGGCACTGAGCGGCGGCGTGCAGCTGTGCGACCCGGGACGAGCTGTAGCCAACGCGCGGATGAGGCCGCCCGCTCGGCTTCGAACCGGATGCCGCGGCGCCCGCCGTCGCTGTGCTGCCGGAAAGGCTTGGAACGGTCGTGCCCGACGGCGACGAACATGCTGTCAGCAGAAGGGCTGCCCCGATCAGGACCGTCAACGCCGCCGTCTTCATCGTCGTGGTGCGCATGCGATGCTCCCTGCTTCGGATGGTGAACACCGCTGGTCTAACAGCGCACGTGTGACAGCATCGAAACGTCCGCTGTCAGACGGATGTCACGTGCTCCGGCGCATCATGGGAGCATGCGAGTGCTGGTCGTCGAGGATCACGTCGCGCTGGCGGACCGCATCGCGGAGGGCCTGCGCGACGCCGGGATGGCCGTCGACGCCGTCTACGACGGTCAGGCCGCCCTCGATCAAGCGGAAGTGGTCGACTACGACGTGATCGTGCTGGACCGCGACCTGTCGGTCGTGCACGGCGACCGGGTCTGCCGCACGCTCGTGAGGGCGCAGACACCGAGCCGCATCCTGATGCTGACCGCCGCATCCGACGTCGATGACCGCGTGGACGGACTCGAACTGGGCGCCGACGACTACCTCGGCAAGCCGTTCGCCTTCCACGAGCTCATCGCGAGGCTGCGAGCGCTGGATCGCCGAGGGCCGGGCGCATCACCCATCGTCACCAAAGACGACCTCGCCGTCGACCGTGCCCGTCACCGGGTGAGCCGTGCGGGGCATCCGCTCACCCTGACGCGCAAGGAGTTCGGCGTGCTCGAGCGCCTCGCCGGCGCCGATGGGGCCGTGGTCAGCGCCGAGGAGCTGCTGGAGCACGTATGGGATGCCAACCTCGACCCGTTCAGCAACATCGTGGCCGTCACCGTCGCGCGGCTGCGCCGCAAGCTCGGCGATCCTCCCTTGATCGAGACCGTCGTCGGCGTCGGCTACAGGATGTGATCGGCGCATGAACGCGATCTTCGCGAGGTTCCGCCTGCGGCTCAGCGCCCGCGCCCGCCTCACGCTGCTGTACACCTCGCTGTTCCTCGCCTGCGGCGTGGTGCTCGTCGCGGTGATGTACGTGCTCGTGCTGCAGATCCCCACCACGGAGGGCTCGTCGCTCTCGCCGTCAGAGATGAACAGCCAGATCAAGCACTGCGAACACCTGCAGACCCCGAAGGGACCCGTTCCAGCCGACGCGAAGAAGAAGTGCGTCTCCCTGTATGCGAACGGCGTGCAGGCCGGCGCCGCCGCCCAGTGCACCGCCACGCTCGACAACCTCCTGCTGTACTCGCTGCTGACCCTGGCGTGCATGACCGTGCTCGCCGCGGTTCTCGGCCGGTTCGTCGCCGGGCGCATCCTCCGGCCCGTGCACCAGCTCACCGCGGCAGCCCGGCAGGCCACGGAGCACAATCTGTCGACCCGGCTCGCGTTGCAGGGCAGACACGACGAGTTGCGCGAGCTCGCCGACACGTTCGACGACATGCTCGACCTTCTCGACAGGGCGTTCCACACTCAGAGACAGTTCATCGCCAACGCGGGCCACGAGTTGCGCACACCGCTCACCGTGATGCGTACCTCGATCGACGTGTTCCTCGCCAAACCGCATCCCACCGCCGAGGAGACCGCGTCGATGTGCATCGAGGTCCGTCAGGCGGTCGATGGCGCAGAGCGGCTCATAGACGCTCTGCGCACGCTGGCACGCAACGAGCAGGCGCCATCGCTGGCGGAGCAGCTCGACCTGGCGGTCATCGTCGAGGACTGTGTCGACGATCGCGCCGGCCGCACCCCGGCCCCCACGCTGCGCCTGCACGATGCGCCGGTCCTCGGCGACCGTGTGCTGCTCGAACGCCTCGTGGGCAATCTTCTCGACAACGCCGAGCGTTACAACGTGCCAGAAGGCACGATCACCGTGACGACCGGCGTCGACGGCGATACCGCCGTGCTGGAGATCTCGAACACGGGACCGCAGATCCCCTCCGACGACGTGGAACGGCTCTTCCTACCCTTCACCCGACGTGACGATCGCATCGGACACGAAGGGCTCGGACTCGGACTCGCACTCTTTCGCTCCATCGCCGCGGCCCACGGCGGAACCGTCAGCGCGACTGCTCGTCGTGAGGGCGGCCTGGAGGTCGAGGTGCGCCTGCCTGCGTCCCTTCAGTCGGCTCAGAGCGCGCGACTCGCCGCCACCGACATGAGCACGTCCGCGAGCCCGTCATCGTCGACCGTTCCGGTCACCTCGTCGGCCTCGGCCTTCACCTCGTCGGGCGCCTGACCCATCGAGACCGCGCGGCCTCCGCCGGATCGCGCCAGCCGGAACATCTCGATGTCGTTGCGTCCGTCGCCGACAACGAGCAGGGCATCCGATCGCAGCTCGAGCCGGTCGAGCACGCGGGCGAGCGCGCTGCCCTTGCTCACGCCCTCCGGCGCGATGTCGAGCCAGGCGGCCCAACCGACGGCGTAGGTGACCTTGCGCAGCCCCATCTGCTCGACGATGCCGAGAAACTCCTCCGCGTCATGCGACGGCGAGACGACCACCACACGGCTGACGGGCTGTCGGCCGAGCTCATCGAACGGAACGGGGTCGGCCTGCCCGAGCGTCCAGCCGGAAGAGTCCATCCCCTCCGTGTAGTACCTGGTGCCGTCGGCCTCCTCGACCATGTAGCTGCCCTCGGGGAGAAACCCGTGCACCATCTCGAGCACCGGCCTGGCGTCGAACGTCTCCACGATCGCGCGGCGGTATCCGTCGCCGTCGCGCTGCATGATGACGGCGCCGTTCGAGCACACGACGTACTCGGGCTTCATGCCGAACTGTGCCAGCACGTCGCGGGCGGTCTCCCAGCTGCGACCCGTCGCCAGCGTCACCTCGTGACCGGCGTCGATCGCCGCAAGCACGGCATCCTTCACCGCATCGGACGCCGACCCGTCCTCGTGCAGCAGCGTTCCGTCGACGTCGAGGGCGACGAGCAGGCGACCGGATGCCTGCACCGCAGACGCGCGCGAACCTTCCGCCGCGAGGCCATCGCCGACCGCAGACCGCGCGCCCGTCATGCGGCCACCGGCCGCAAAACGTCGAGCCCGCCGAGATACGGCTGAAGCACCTCGGGAACCGTGACGGAGCCGTCGGAGTGCTGGTGCGTCTCGAGCAGCGCGACGATCCACCGTGTCGTGGCGAGCGTGCCGTTCAGCGTCGCTGCGGGGGTGGTCTTGCCGCTTTCGGTGCGGTACCTGATGTGCAGGCGCCGGGCCTGGAACGTGGTGCAGTTCGACGTGGATGTCAGTTCGCGGTAGCGACCCTGCGTCGGCACCCACGCCTCCACGTCGTACTTGCGCGCGGCGCTGGATCCGAGGTCGCCTGCAGCGGTGTCGATCACCCGATACGCCAGACCGAGGGACTGCAGCAACTGCTCCTGCAACGCAAGCAGGCGCAGGTGCTCGGCCTGGGCATCCGCTTCGGTGGTGTACACGAACATCTCGAGCTTGTTGAACTGGTGCACCCGGATGATCCCGCGGGTGTCTTTGCCGCCGCTCCCGGCCTCACGCCGGTAGCACGTCGACCACCCGGCGTAGCGCAGCGGACCGTCGCTGAAGTCGATGATCTCGTCGGCGTGGTATCCGGCCAGCGCGACCTCGCTCGTGCCCGTGAGATAGAGGTCGTCGGTTCCGAGGTGATAGACCTCGTCGGCGTGTGCGCCGAGGAATCCGGTGCCCTGCATCACCTCGGGCTTGACCAGCGTGGGCGTGATCATCGGCGTGAACCCGTTCTGCAGCGCCGTCTCGAGCGCGTAGTTCATCAGGGCGATCTCGAGCCGCGCGCCGACCCCCTTCAGAAAGTAGAAGCGGGCGCCGCTCACCTTGGCGCCGCGGGCCATGTCGATGGCGTCGAGCTTCTCGCCCAGCTCGAGGTGGTCGAGGGGCTCGAAGTCGAACAGCGCTTTCGTGCCCACCTCGCGCAGCGTGACGAAGTCATCCTCGCCGCCGGCAGGCACGCCATCGATGATGACGTTGCCGATGCGTCGAACAGCGTCGTCGAAGCGCTCCTCGGCACCGGATGCCTGCGCCTGCGCCTGCTTCACCCGTGCCGCAAGCTGCTGCGCCTGCGCGACGAGCTCCTTCTTCTCGTCCTTCGGAGCGGATGCCACGCGCTTGCCGAACGCGTTCTGCTCGGCTCGCAGCGACTCGTACTCGGTGATCGCCGCGCGACGTTCCGCGTCGGCGTTCAGCGCGGCATCCACGGTCTCGGGTGACTCGCCGCGTGCCTCCTGCGAACGCCTGATGAGGTCGGGGTTCTCGCGCAGAAGGACGGGATCGATCATCGTTCAATCCTATGTAACGCTCGCGGGGCGCCTCCCCCGCTTCGAGAAGTCAAAAGATGCGGTCGACTTCCGGCATTGGTCGCATTCTTTGACTTCTCGACCCGAGTACCCGCCTGCGGCGACGGCCAGGCCCAGTCGGTAGCGTGGTGAGGGTGAGCGATCCGGTCGCAGCAGCATCCGATCCCGCGTCCGCCGGCCTGGCCCCGGGCGCCTTGGACAGCGCCGATGCGTCTGGCAGCGCAGGCATGCGTCGCGTGGCAGTCGTGTACAACCCGACGAAAGCCGACCAGAAGGTGCTGAGCGCTGCCGTGGAATCCAGTGTCTCGGCGCGTCAGACGGCGTCCGCTTCGGATGACACGGCGTGGGCCGATCCGGTCTGGCTGGAGACCACCATCGACGATGCAGGCCAAGGCCTGACCAGGCGCGCGCTCGACGACGGAGCGGATCTCGTGCTCGCGGCAGGCGGCGACGGCACGGTGAGAGCTGTGGCAGCGGGCCTGCGCGGCAGCGGTGTGCCGATGGGCATCGTGGCACTCGGCACAGGCAACCTTCTCGCGCGCAACCTGGGGCTGCCGTTCGCGAATCTGCAGGCATCCGTCGACATCGCCATCAACGGCGCCGACATGCCCATGGATGTCGGCGTCGCCGAGCTGACCCGCGACAACGGCGCGTCGAGCGATCACGTCTTCCTCGTGATGGCGGGCATCGGCATCGACGCCGCAATGTTCGCGAAGACGAATCCGCAGCTGAAGAAGCGGGTCGGATGGCTGGCCTACGTCGAAGGCGGCCTGCGTTCGCTCGGCACGAAGAAGCTGCACATCCACTACCGGTTGCCCGGGCAGCAGGCGCATTCCGCGCACGTGAGCACGATCCTCGCGGGCAACTGCGGCGTGCTGCCGGGAAACATGGAGTTGTTGCCCGATGCCAGCCTCGACGACGGCGTACTCGACGTCGCCCTGGTGCAGCCGCGCACGATCTTCGGGTGGCTGGCCATCTGGCGCAAGGTGACGTGGGAGAACCGGGTGCTGCGCCGTTTCGCGTTCGGGCGCCAGATCATCCGCCTCACCGGCTCCGACAAGACCCGCGTGCTCACCTACCTGCGCGGACGGTCGGTGCACGTCGAGGTGGAGGGTGCCGAGCCGGTCGAGCTCGACGGCGACGGTTTCGGCGAGGTCGTCGGCGCGCACTTCTGGGCGGATGCCGGTGCCCTCGTCGTGCGGGTGCCTGCGCGTTCCTGACGCCGCGCACCATCGCTCATCAGGTCGCACTTTCCGTCGGTACAAGCGAGTTGACGCGACAGAAACCGCGACCTGAACGAATGTTGCGGCTCAGGCGCGTCGCACTCAGCCCT
Organism: Humibacter antri; assembly: GCF_054777235.1. NCBI lineage: Bacteria > Bacillati > Actinomycetota > Actinomycetes > Micrococcales > Microbacteriaceae > Humibacter > Humibacter antri. Next base: position 26,897 of record NZ_BAAHAW010000001.1, read on the forward strand.
GCCGGGCCATCCATTTCCAGGGCTCGGCCAGCGGCTCGAAGCCGAACTTCGCGTACAGGCCGTGCGCGTCGCCCGTGGCCAGCGCGATGCGCTTGAGCCCCAGCGGCTCGAGGTCGGCGACAATGCCCTGGATGAGGCCGACGCCGACCCCGCTGCCGCGCACGGACGGATCGACGAACACGTCGCACAACCAGGCGAACGTGACGCCATCGGTCACTGCCCGCGCGTACGCGACCTGGGCGCCGGATTCGGCATCGAAGACGCCGTAGTTGCGCGAACCCTCGATGGCGGCATCCTGTACCGACCGTTGCCGCCCCTGCGCCCAGTACGACTGCTCACTCAGCCAGCGATGCACGAGCTCCCGGTCGACCTCGGCCGTGCTGCACGAGAAGCGATAGCGGTCGTCCATCGTTCCAGGGTAGAGGCGTTCAGGCCTCGGGCTCGCCGCCGATGAGACCGCGCAACCAGTCGCGCGCCTCGATGAACACGCCGTCCGCATAGCGCGGGTCGAAGTCGGCTGGAACGTGATCGGCGCGCGGATACGAGCCGAGGAAATTGATGTTCGGGCTGAACCGGAACAGGCCGAGCAGGGCATCCGCGACTCGTTCGTCCTTCACGTGGCCCTCGGCGTCGATGACGAACCGGTACCTCCCGAGCTCGTCGCCGATGGGGCGGGACTCGATCAGGCTGAGGTTCACGCCGCGGGTGGAGAACTGCTCGAGCATCTCGACGAGCGTTCCGGACTGATCCGACGGCAGCTCGACGATGAGACTCGTCTTGTCGGCGCCGGTCGGCTCCGGGATGCTACGCGTGCGGCTGACGAGCGCGAACCTCGTCACGGCGTTCGGGTTGTCGATGATGTTCTCGGCCAGCAGCACGAGGTCGTGGTGATCGACGATGGCGGGCGGGGCGATCGCCGCGTCGGCCGGGCTGATCGGGCGGCCTGTGGCATCGGTCTCCAGCAGCGAGATGGCTGCCGTCACGTTGCTCGAAGCCGGCATGTAGTCGTGCGCAGGCAGGTACGCGCCCAGCCACTCCTTGCACTGTCCGTAGGCGACCGGATGCGCCGCCACCGTCTTCACGTCGGCCAGTTTCGTTCCCGGACGGGCGACCAGCACGAAGCCGACCGGCACCAGATACTCGCCGATGATCCGCAACTCGGGGTTCCTCGCGAGTGCATCCTGAGTGGCCGAGACGCCACCCTCGATCGAGTTCTCGATCGCGATCATCGCGGCGACGCTGCGGCCCGAGACCACATCGTCGAGCGCCTCCCCCACATTGTTCACCGCACGCCAGGGCTTGCCCTGCGCCTCGGGCACCTGCGCGAGAGCCGCCTCGGTGAACGTGCCGGACGGCCCCAGAAAGCTGTACGTCTGCGATCCGTTGGAACGCGCTTCAGGCGCGTACGCGGCAGAGGGCGCGTCAGCCGGCTCTGTACCTATTACTACGGGGGCTGGTGTCGCGGCGCGGGCATCCGACATGGCGAAAAGCCTAGCTGCGCTTGAGACACACCCCGACACGCGACGAGACGCCGGCCGAGTGTCAGACTTGGTCGCATGTCGGATCGCGCAGGCACTCCAGCAACAGAAGCAGACCTGATCGATGTCGAGGCTCTCGTGCGGGCGTACTACGACCTGAAACCGGATGTCTCGATGCCGGAGCAGCGCGTCGTGTTCGGCACCAGCGGGCACCGCGGGAGCGCGTTCGACACGGCCTTCAACGAAGATCACATCGCGGCCGTCACGCAGGCCATCGTGGAGTACCGCCGGTCGCAGGGCACGTCCGGCCCGCTCTTCATCGGTGCCGACACGCATGCGCTGAGCATGCCGGCGCAGACCACGGCGCTCGAGGTGCTCGTGGCTAACGGTGTCGACGTACTCGTGGACGAGTTCGATGACTACACACCCACCCCGGCGGTCAGCCACGCGATCATCGCCTACAACCGCGAACATGGCACCAGTGCGCCGGCGGACGGCATCGTCGTGACGCCGAGCCACAACCCGCCTCGCGACGGCGGATTCAAGTACAACCCGCCGCACGGCGGACCGGCCGACACCGATGCCACCAGCTGGATCGCGAACCGCGCCAACGAGCTCATCTCCGACGGCTTGCGCAGCGTGAACCGGGCGGAACCGAGCGGTGTGGCCACGTACGACTTCCGCGAGCACTATGTCGACGACCTGCGGAACATCATCGACGTGGATGCCATCAAGAAGGCCGGCGTGCGCATCGGCGCCGACCCGCTGGGCGGCGCGAGCGCCCACTACTGGTCGCTGATCGGCGAGAGGTACGGCCTCGATCTCACCGTCGTGAATCCGGCCATCGATCCGCAATGGGGGTTCATGACCCTGGACTGGGACGGCAAGATCCGCATGGATCCCTCCAGCGCGTCAGCGATGGCATCCGTGCTGAACCACAAAGACGACTTCGACGTACTCACCGGCAACGACGCGGACTCCGACCGGCACGGCATCGTCACGCCCGACGGCGGGCTGATGAACCCGAACCACTACCTGGCCGTGGCCATCCAGTACCTCTACACGCACCGCCCAGGCTGGCGGCCGGATGCCGCGATCGGCAAGACCCTCGTGTCATCCTCGATCATCGACCGCGTCGCCGACTCGCTCGGCCGTCGGCTCTGGGAGGTGCCGGTCGGCTTCAAGTGGTTCGTTCCCGGCCTCGTCGACGGCTCCGTCGCGTTCGGCGGCGAGGAGAGCGCCGGCGCGTCGTTCCTGCGCATGGACGGCACCGCATGGACGACCGACAAGGACGGCATCCTGCTCGCCCTGCTGGCCGGCGAGATCACCACCGTCACGGGCAAGAGCCCGTCGCAGCTGTATCGCGAGCTCACCGAGCAGTTCGGCGATCCGGTCTATCAGCGGGTGGATGCCGCGGCATCCAAGGAGCAGAAGGCGAAGCTCGGCAGGCTGGACGGCGACGCCATCGCAGCGACCGAGCTCGCGGGCGAGAAGATCACCGCGAAGCTCTCCCGAGCTCCCGGCAACGACGCTCCGATCGGCGGTGTGAAGGTCGTGACCGAGAACGCGTGGTTCGCTGCCCGCCCGAGCGGCACGGAGGACGTCTACAAGATCTACGCCGAGTCGTTCCTCGGCCTCGACCACCTGCGCCAGGTGCAGTCCGAGGCGAAGCAGATCGTCGACGCGGCGATCAGGGCCGATTAGGCGCCCGTTCCCGCCGGGCGCCTCGCGGTCGGCCTAGTGCGCTGTTGCGTTCGGCGCCGTACACGCCGCCGCCTCGTAGAGCGTCATGCGTGATCGACGCCGCGGCATGTCTCAGGCTCTGCCCGATCGCGACACGGCCGGACAACCCGAGCAGCTTCCCCCAACAGGACAATCGCCCGAAAACAGGCCAGATCGTCATGCTCTCGGCGTGCGAGCGCGATCTGTCCTGTTTTCGGGCGTTGGACAACGAGGCCGGAGTCAGCTGATCTTCTTGCGGTAGATCACCTGGGCGAACACGTACGCGACCACCAGAATGCCCACCAGCCAGGCCAGCGCGATCCAGATCTCACCGCCCACCGGCGCTCCGATGAACAGGTTGCGGATCGTGTTCACGATCGGCGTCACCGGCTGGTACTGAGCGAACCAGGCGACCGGGCCGGGCATGGAAGCCGTGGGCACGAAGGCCGAACTGATGAACGGCAGGAAGATGAGCGGGTACGAGAACACGCTTGCGCCGTCCACGCTCTTGGCGCTCAGGCCCGGGATCACCGCGATCCAGGTCAGGGCGAGCGTGAGGAGCAGCAGGATGCCCGCGATGGCCAGCCAGTCGAGCACGCTCGCGCCGGTGCGGAACCCCATCAGCAGCGCGACGCCCACGACCACGACCATGGAGACCACGTTCGCGATCATCGAGGTGAGCACGTGCGCCCAGAGCACGGACGAGCGTGCGATCGGCATGGACTGGAACCTCTCGAAGATGCCGCCCTGCATGTCGACGAACAGCCTGAAGGCCGTGTAAGAGATGCCGGAGGCGACCGTGATCACCAGGATGCCCGGCAGCAGGTAGTTCACGTACGAGGTGTTCGTTCCGGTGTGGATGGCGCCACCGAGCACGTACACGAACAGCAGCAGGAACCCGATGGGCATGACGCAGGTCGTGATGATCGTGTCGAGGCTGCGTGTGACGTGCTTGACCGTGCGTCCGGTCAGCACTGCGGTGTCGCCGAAGAAGTGCGATCCGGTCGGCGTGCGCGATCCGGTCGCGATCTGGGTTGTCGTCGTCGTTGTCATGGTCTTCGCCTACTTCTGGTTCGCGCCGGCACGACGGCCGGACTTGTTCGTGTCGTTGCCGGTGGCGGTGTCCGCCGATTCGTCGCCCTTGTCGCCGACGATGGCGAAGAAGACGTCTTCGAGGCTCGGCTGCTTCTCGACGTATTCGACCTTCGCCGGCGGAAGCAGTGCCTTGAGCTCCCCGAGGGAGCCGTTCACGATGATCCGGCCCTTGTGCAGGATGGCGATGCGGTCGGCCAGCTGCTCCGCCTCGTCGAGGTACTGCGTGGTGAGAAGCACTGTGGTGCCGCTCGCCGCGAGCTTCTTGACGGCATCCCAGACCTCGATGCGCGCCTCGGGGTCGAGACCCGTCGTCGGTTCGTCGAGGAAGATGACCGGCGGGTTGCCGATCAGGCTCATCGCGATGTCGAGCCTGCGACGCATGCCACCGGAGTAGGTGGACACGCGGCGAGCGCCGGCATCCGTGAGGGAGAATCGCGCCAGCAGCTCGTCTGCGACGGCCTCTGGATGCTTCACGTGCCGCAGCTTGGCGATGAGCACGAGGTTCTCGCGTCCGCTGAGAATCTCGTCGACGGCAGCGAACTGGCCGGTCAGGCTGATCGACTGCCGCACCTGAGCACCCTGCTTGAAGACGTTGTACCCGTTCACGGTCGCCCTGCCGCCGTCGGCGCGAAGCAGCGACGACAGGATGCGGATGGCCGTGGTCTTGCCTGCACCGTTGGAGCCGAGCAGCGCGAAGATGCTGCCCTGTGCGACGTCGAAGTCGACGCCGCGCAGCACCTCGAGCTTGCCGTACGACTTCACCAGGCCCTGCACCTGGATCGCAGGGGACTGGACTGCGCTGGTTGTCATGATGTTCTTCCGTTCTCTCGCGTCGCCCCGTTTCCGGGCGCGCCGATCACCGCCCTCCTCGAGCGGCAACTGTTTCTGGTGTGGTGTTCGTCTGACGTTCAAGTCGCGAGCGATGCCCTCATCGACCCTCAGACGGGCCGATCGTGCGACTTGAAGCGGTGGGCCGGGCCGCTACTGGAGCGGGCGGCGGATGGTGATGGAGGCGTAGTCCGCATGCGCCGTGATGGCCACGGTGCGGTCGGTCTCGACCGGGGCGGATGCCGCCTCGAGCTCGTTGCGCACCTGCCCGTGCCGTGAGGCGATGTCGAGCCAGGCAGCCGTGCCCTCCGGCACGCCGACCTCGATGGATCCGTAGCCGCCGTCGATCTTGACCTCGCCTGTGCCGACCCGGTCGATGCGCACCTCTCCGTGTGCGCACTTGATCTCGGCCGAGCCGTTCAGCTGTTCGATCACGACATCGCCCGTTGTGGACTTCATCGTGAGCGGTCCTTCGACCTCGCCGAAGGTGGTGGTTCCCGTGGTGTTCTTGATGTTTCCCTCGCCCTCCAAAGTGCCGATCCGGATGGAACCGGCCCCGTTCGTGACACGCAACGGACCGGCGACGCGACCCGCCTGAATAGCGCCGGCGCCGCTGTGCAGCGTGGTCCTGCCGGACTGCTCGATGCGGAGCTCGCCGGCTCCGGTGCGGGCGATGCAGAAGCCGAGCTCGCCGTGAGTGCTGACGTTGCCTGCGCCCACCTTGGCGTCCAGGTTCGACCCTTTCGGCACGGTGATGTCGACGATCAGTCGCGGACTGCCGCTGAACCATGTGTAGTAGCGCAGCGTGCGCATGATGCGCACGCCGAGCACACCGTCGACGAAGTCGACGTTCACCTCGCCGAGCGCCCGCACGTCGTCCCTCTTGGTCGGGTCGGCTGCCTTGATCGACAGGGTCGTGGTCGTCGTGTCGGCGGCCGTGACCGTCAGGCTGACGACGACGAGCATGTCGAGCACCACCTGAATGGGCTGCGGTGTCTCGTACTCGGTGTTCATGGTGACTCTCCCCTGTGCGTTCTCGGTGGAAGCGGGATTCGAGGTGGAAGTGGTGGTGGATGCTGTGCCGCCGCGGGATGCCGTGCTCACGGTCATCACCGAACCCATCCGGTGACGCGCTTGTTGACCTCTTGCCTGATCTCCTGCGCCAAGGTGCGCGAAGCTCCGGCCTCGAGCGCCGAGGCGATCGTGCGCACCAGCCAGGTGTTGACGGAGACGCCCGCGTGCGCTGCGGCGGCTTCCACACGCGACTTGAGCTCGTCCGGAAGCCGCAGGGTCGTGCGGGTGGTCGACCCCTCCTCACCCTCGACGGCGGCAGGCACCACGGGTGCCGGCGCTTCGGCGGGTGCCGAAGGCTCCGACCATTCCGGAACCTGGGTGACGACGAACTCGGGTTCGCGGCCACGCAGCCGAAGGTCGACGGACCCCGGTGTCAGCTCTGTCGTGATCTCACTCGCAGCGGCGCCCAGCGCCTCGAGCAGCATGAGCCGCGCCGACGAGCCGAGCGCCGCACTCAGCCGCTCGGCCGTGTCACGCGTCTCGTCCGTACCGGCGGCAGCCGCCGCGACGAGCTGGCGCTGAAGTTCTTCGACGTACGTTTCCAACTGCATGACACCATAGTGACACCATCATGGTGTCGCGTCAAGCACAAGCATGAAATTGATGACACCACGTGGTGTCACGTACTCGTTCCGCCCCCGTACCGAAACGCCAAAAGGTGCGATGTCGCCGCCGGTTTGACCGCAATTTCTGACCTCTCGACGAGGCGGGGTGCCGGGAGTTGGGCGAGAGAGTCGTGCTATGTCGAGGGCGTCGGCGCGGCAGTCGACGGCAGCGCCACGTGCCAGAAATGGCCGGATGCGCCGGGGTACTCCTTGTCGAGCACATCGTCGAGGTCGCGGTACTCCGTGTCCTTGTTGTGGCCGGCCATCTTGATGTCGACGTGCTTCTTGCCGTCGACGGTGGTGTCGATGACCTTGCTCACCATCTCGACGTGGTCGTACTCATCGGTGCCGGCCCACGAGAACACCACGATGTCGCCGACCGCGATTCTGGAGCGCTCGTCGAACGGGTACTCCGTGAGCCCCAGCGACTTCGCATTGGCGGCGAAGTAGTCGTCCATCGCCGGAACGTAGCCCCACGCGGGGCTCCAGTCCTCGGCGGCGTCGTGGTCGTACCACTCGTCGGTCATCTTCCAGCCGCGCGCGATCAGCGTCTGGCTGACGAAGTTGGCGCAGTCCCCGCCAACCGGGTTCAGGTCGCCGTAGACCTTCGTGTTGTAGTGGTCCCAGTGCGCCAGCGCGTAGTCGAGCTGCTTCTGGATCGGCGCGGGAAGCGGCGCCGGGCCCGCCGAGCATCCGGCGAGCGCGAGCACGGCGACCATCGAGAGCACAGACCCCGCACGCCGCCATCCGGTTCGCCGTTTCGCCTGCGCCATGCCTTCGACGCTATCGACCACGTCCTGTGCGTCAGCCCGACCTGCCGCACCCCGAGCGGACGCCGAGGTGCCCCGTTCGGGGTTACCCCATAGACAGGGCTGTTTCTGATTGCGACGCGCGGATATAATCTGTGTTGACGTTTCGCCCAGCGGGGGGTCACCGAGCGAACGAGGCGGCCGTGACGGATCAACTGACACACGATCCTGCCGTCGGCGACGGCCCGAACGAGCCAGAGCCTGCGGCGGAGACGCGTGCGCGCATCACGGAGTCGCTCCAGGCGACGAGCAAGCCGGCGCGCAAGCGGCGTTTTCTCTGGATCTGGATCGCCGGCGGCGCGCTCGTGGTGCTGGTCGGTGCGGCGCTCACCCTGCTGATCGCACCGGGAACGACCGTCGCCGGCGTTCCCGTCGGCGGGCTGCCGCCGAGCATCGCAGCGAACGTGGTCTCGCAGCGGCTCGCAGATTCCACCGTCAGCGTGAACGGCACCAGGATGACCGGGCGCGAGTTGGGCGTGCAGGTCGACGCCGCGGGGCTCACGAACCGGGCGCTCGCCGACCGGCCGCTGTGGAACGTCGGCGCGTGGTTCGGCGCTCCGATCCAGGCGCCGGTCACGCTCGAGGCGGGCGTCGCCGACAAGGCGCTGCAGCAGGCACTCCCCACCCTCTACACGAAGCCGACGGATGCCACCGTCACCTACGCGAACGGAACCTACGTCGTCAAGCCGGCCTCGCCGGGCATCCGCGTGAACACCGCTGCGCTCGCGCAGTCGCTGCAGAACGCGTTCAGCCGGGACATCGATCGCGTCGCGGTGAGCACGACGAAGGCCGACGCCCTGCCCCCGATCAGCACCGCCACGGCCGACGCCATCGCGAAGAGGCTCAACGGCATGCTCGCCACGATCGGCTTCTACGTCGGCACCGAACGCACCGTGCCGGTCGCGCCGGACGTCGCCGCCTCGTGGCTGACCGTGACGTCGAACGACAGTACGGGCGGCTTCTCGATCGCCGCCGATCAGAAGAAGATCCAGACCGCGGTCGACACGCTGCCCGGCCAGGTGAATCGCCAGCCGGCGAACGCGCAGAACATCGTCGACGCCACCGGCGCAGTGCTGCGCGTCGATACCGCCGGCCAGACCGGCCGCACGCTCGGGAACACCAGCGGTATCGCCAGGGCGTTCGCGACCCAGCTCGGCGACGGCAACGCCGAGTATCGCCTACCGGTGACGCAGACGCCGTTCCAGACGACTAACCTGCAGCGCAGCATCGAGGTGAACCTGAGCACGCAGCGCCTCACCATGATCCAGAACGGCGCGGTCGTCGGCTCCTGGGCGATCTCCGCGGGACTTCCGGCAACGCCGACGCCGACCGGCCATTTCACCGTTCGTGACCACATCCGCGTGCAGACGATGTCGAGCACGCAATACGGCTACGTCGTGCCTGACGTGCAGTGGGTCATGTACTTCGACTACAACGGCGACGCCTTCCACGGCGTGTACTGGCACGACAACTTCGGGCATCCGATGAGTCACGGATGCGTGGGCATGCCGATCAGCCTCGCCCAGCAGCTCTACGAATGGACGCCTGACGGCACCGACGTCTACGTGCACTGACGTCTGCGTGCACTGACGTCTACGTGCACTGACGTCTACGTGCACCGACGTCTGCGTGCACCTACGTCTGAGGCGAGAGCCGAGCGAGCCGGCCCGCCTGGCCGAGCCGATGCGAATCGGTCCAGCACGCAGCGCCAACGCTGGGCGTGCAGCGCGAGCACTCGCGACGCCGCACGACCTCAGCCGGGATACGTGTCGCCACCCGGCACCCCGAAGAACTGCTCCAGGGTGGCGACGCCCGTGTCGTGCAATTCGGTCGACAGCGGGATGCCGACATACCTGAAGTGCCACGGCTCATACGTGTAGCCCGTGATCGCCTCTTCGCCCTGGGGATAGCGCAGCAGGAATCCGAAGCGCCACGCGTTCGCCGCCAGCCACTGTCCCTCGGGTGTCTGCCCGAAGCAGGCATCGAGGCTGCAGCGACCGGATGCCGCGCTGATGTCGACGGCGAGTCCCGTCTGGTGCTCGCTGTGTCCCGGTCGCGCCGTGTCGCTGTCCGCATACGCCCGGCCGTGCGCTGCGACGTCTCCGGCGTAGTCGTTGACCTGCATGTCATAGGAGCGGTACCCGCTCTGCAGCGTGAGCAGGAGACCCGCCTCTGACTTCGCGGCAGCGAACATGGCGGTGAGCGCGTCGGAGACGACCTGCCGAACGGGCTGGTCGTGGATGTTCGGAACGGGCGGCTGCACGAGATCGGGCGGTACGTAGGTTTCAGGGTTGAGAGCGCGCGACTTGTTCACCACGACCCATATGCTCGACGGGTCGTCGATGGAGTTCGCGCTCTTGTCGAATGCCGGACTGGTCGGGGTGGGAGTCGGCACTGGCACGGGAGACGGCGAGACCGTCGGCGACGGGCGGGCCGTGAGCTGCGCGCGCACAGGCGCGGAGTCCGGGAGTGCGGCGCCCAGCGTCCATGCGCCGGCACCGAGCACGAGCAGCCCGGCGGCCGCGAGCACGATCATCGTGCGAGGGCCGACGCGCCTTGATGCCACCCAACGAGTGTAGGGGCGGGTCGGAGGGTGACCGCGCCCGAGCCGCTCAGCGCGTCAGGTGCCAGAAGTGGCCGGTTGCGCCCGGGTGCTGCGTGGTGATCGTCTCGTCGAGGTCGCGATAGGCGTAGTCGTCGTTGTGGCTGGCCAGCTCGATCTTGTACTGTCCGTTCACCTTCGTGATGCGGTCGACGACCTCGACGTGGTCGGGCGACCCGTCCCCGTCCCAGTCGAAGACGGCGATGTCGCCGAGCGCCACCTTGGCCCGGTCCGCCTGCGAGAAGCTGAGCTCCTCGAGCCCGAGGCTGGACGCGTTCTCGGCGAAGTAGTCATCCATCGCCGGAACGTACCCCCACGCCGCACTCCAGTCGTCGCCGGCTTCGTGGTTGTACCAGTCGTCGTTCATGGTCCAGCCGCGCGCGATCAGCGTCTGGCTGACGAAGTTGGCGCAGTCGCCGCCGTCGGGGTTGAGGTCGCCGTACTCGGCCGTGTTGTAGTTCTGCCAGTGTGCGAGGGCGTACTGCAGCTGCGCCGCCACGCCGCCCGCAACCGTGTACTCGAGAGCCTTCGACTTGGTCGCGATCGTCTTGCCCGTCTTGCCCATCAGCTTCAGACCCACCGTCGCCGGCTGATAGTTCGCTGCTGCGGGCGCCTGCGCGATGACCCTGTCGGCGCTGGCTGAGAGCACACGCACATTCGCCGAACCGAACGCCACGGTCTTCACGTTCTGCAGGTCGGTGCCCTTGATGGTGACCTTCTGGCCCACCACGGATGCCTGCGCCGGGGACACCGACGCCACCGACGGCGAGGCGTCAGTGGCGTGCTGCGCAGCGGCCGTGCCGCCATCGGTGCGGGCAGTATGAGCCGTGCATCCGGTGAGAAAGAGAGCGGATACCGCCACCACCGCGATGACGGCCGCCCGCACATTGCGGGTGTGCAGAACACGAGCAGAGGTGCGTCGCCGGCTGCGGGAGCGGATGCCCGCGTGCGGCTCGTTCGGGGGGTACGACATGGCGCCGTTCACGGTACCCGGCTCTCCTTGGAATACCCGATGGGCCCCGTGTGGGACCGCCCTCCGTGCCGCCTAAGGGCGACCCTCATGCGCATCAGAGCAGTTGTTCGCCCGGCGCGAACCGTTCGACTCAGTAACTGCTATGGTTCGACGCGCACACTTCTCAGGTGTAAATTTGCAGTCACCGCAAATTTCTCAGCACCGACAACTCTTCACACGCCAACGACGGCGGGGATCGCCGTCCGGCCTGTCTTCGCTTTCGTGCCGCATCAGCTGTTTCAGCTTCAACGTACGGGGATCAATGTCAGAAGCCGCCATGTCAGCGTCGGCGCAGTCAGCGCCCAAAGCCCCGATCATGACCCACCGCCAGATCCTGTTCGTGATCTTCGGACTGATGGCCGGCATGTTCCTCTCGGCTCTCGACCAGACCGTCGTGGGAACGGCCATCCGCACCATCGGCGACGATCTGCACGGTCTGAGCCTTCAGGCGTGGGTGACCACCGCGTACCTCATCGTCTCCACGATCGCGACGCCGATCTACGGCAAGCTGTCCGACATCTTCGGTCGCCGGCCGCTGTTCATCCTGGCGATCGTCATCTTCGTGATCGGCTCGATCCTCTCCTCGTTCTCTCAGTCGATGATCGAGCTCGCCGGATTCCGTGCGATCCAGGGGCTCGGTGCCGGTGGCCTGATGTCGATGCCGCTGGCGATCATGGGCGACATCCTCGCTCCACGCGAGCGCGCCAAATACCAGGGGTACTTCCTCGCGGTGTTCGGCATCTCCAGCGTCGCGGGGCCGTTGATCGGCGGACTCTTCGCCGGCGCGAACCAGATTCTGTGGATCGCCGGCTGGCGCTGGGTGTTCCTGATCAACGTGCCGATCGGCATCATCGCGCTGCTCATCGTGCTGCGCTTCCTGCACCTTCCCCGACACGACCACAATTCGGTGCGCATCGACTGGTGGGGTGCATCAGCCGTCATCGTGGCTCTCGTGCCGCTTCTCCTCATCGCCGAGCAGGGCCGCGACTGGGGCTGGACCAGCGTCGGCGCCATCCTCTGCTATGTGATCGGAGCCATCGGCATCCTGGCGTTCATCTTCGTCGAGATGTGGATGAAGGACGACGCGCTCATCCCGCTCAAACTGTTCCGCTCCAACACCTTCTCGATGGCCACGATCATCGGCGTGCTCGTCGGTTTCGGCATGTTCGGCGCCATGCTGACCATCCCGCTCTACCTGCAGCTCGTGCTGGGATCGAACCCCACCGAGAGTGGGCTGCAGCTGCTGCCGATGATCCTCGGACTGATGATCGCGTCGATCGCCAGCGGCCAGATCATCGCCCGCACGGGGCACTACCGGCAGTTCCCGATCATCGGAACGCTGCTGCTCTCCGGTGGATTCTTCTGGCTGACCTTCATGAAGTACGACTACTCGTACTGGTTCATCGCCGGCGCCATGCTGCTCATCGGTCTCGGACTCGGCCAGCTGATGCAGACGCTGACCATCGCCAGCCAGAACTCGGTCGGCCTGCGCGACATGGGTGTGGCCACGAGCGCCTCGACGTTCTTCCGGCAGATCGGTGGAACGCTGGGCACCGCCGTGCTCATCTCGGTGCTGTTCTCCGTGATGCCCGCCAACATCCAGACCTCGCTCAGCGACAAGCCTACACTGACCTCGGCCCTGGACGCCGCCTTCGACCCGGCCGTGGCCAACGCGCCGGAGAACAAGGGCATCATGGGCACGATCTACAACCCGATCGTCGACGAGGTGACGAAGACCACGACGAAGGGGCTGCAAGCGCAGATCGATGGGGCGAAGGCTGCGGGCGCGGCCAAGGGCAAGCAGGCCGGCGTCGCGGCCGTGCAGGCCCAGGTGGCCGCCGGCCAGATCCCACAGGCGAACGCGGAGGCAGCGGAAGCCGCGGCCGGGGCCGCGGGAGCTGCCGCCGGTGAGAAGGCGGCGCTGGCCAAGGCCGTACCAGCGGTCGAGGCCGCCGTTCCGGTCGCGCGGGTGTCGTCGGATGGAACCGTCACCCTCGACTTCACGAACGCGGCGAACCGTGACGCCTTCGTCACGAAGAGCGTCGTGCCCGCGGTGCAGAAGCAGTTCGCGAAGAAGAGCTCGAGCGGTTCGACGAGCGTGAACAGCAGCGCCATCAACGACACGTCGTTCCTGAAAAACGCCGACCCACGGCTGGCGAAGCCGTTCCTCGTCGGGTTCAACGCCGCGGCGATCGAGGTCTACTGGATCGCCATGATCGTCGTGCTGCTGGCCTTCGTGCTCTCGTTGTTCTTCAAGACTCCGCCGCTGCGGGCCAAGTCCGCTCTGCAGGAGGCGGCCGACGACGAGGCGATGCTCGCGAACGAAGCCGCCACCGAGACCGGCTCGCTGGCGCTGCCCGACGAGGAGGCCGAGCCGGGTCTCGTCCCGGTCGGCACCGTCTCGCCGGCATCCGAGGCGGCGCGCGGATCAGCAGGGGCCGGGTCCGTAGCGGCCGGATTGGCAGGGTCAGGGTCAGCAGCGGCCGGGTCGGCGGCGTCAGTTGGCCCAGCGGCAATCGGGTCAGCGCCAGTCGGGTCGGGAGCAATCGCAGCGACCGACTCCGGCGCCGAGCATGGGCGTCACGCCCAGCCCGGCGTGGCCTCGGTGTCGGATCCGGCGCCGAACGCCGCACCGCCACCGTCGGCTGATGCGCGACCGAGGTCCGAGCATCACGGCCGGCACATCGCCCCGGGCGAGGTCGCCACCCCGTAGCCCGCTCCCGTCGTTCGCCGCGCGGGACTGCCTGGCTCACCCGCGCGGGACTGCCTGGCTCACCCGCGCGGGACTGCCTGGCTCACCCGCGCGAGACTGCCTGGCTCACCCGCGCGGGACTGCCTGGCTCGCACGACGCGGGCCGCTGTGCTCGCCCGGCGCCCGCCTCGTCCCGCCCGCCTCGCCTCGCCCCGCCTCGCCTCGCCTCAACAGGACATTCGCCCGAAAACAGGCCAGACCGGCATGTCGACGGCAGGAGAGCGCGATCTGTCCTGTTTTCGTGTGGCAGGCAGGGGTTCCGGTCGGCGGCGATCGGCACGACGCGGGCCGCTGTGCTCGCGCGGCGCCTGCCTCGTCCCGTCCGGCTCGCCTCAACAGGACATTCGCCCGAAAACAGGCCGGGCTGGCATGTCGACGGCAGGAGAGCGCGATCTGTCCTGTTTTCGTGTGGCAGGCAGGAGTTCCGGTCGGCGGCGATTGTGAGAGCGCGCTCATTTCGTGACCTGCGCGGGTCGCCCCTGCCACGGAATCGCGATAGGTTCGGGCGGGGAAGGGGCTACATGGGCGCGAGAACGCAGGCGCAGGCGCCGACGCTCGAGATGGTGGCAGCACGAGCCGGAGTCTCGCGCGCGACCGTTTCGCGGGTCGTGAACGGTTCGCCCAAGGTGAAGCCCGAACTGCTCAAGGCGGTGAACGCCGCCATTGCAGAGCTGAACTATGTGCCGAATCGCGCTGCACGATCGCTCGCGAGCCGCCGCACCGAATCCATCGCGCTCGTCATCCCGGAATCGACGACCCGGGTCTTCGCGGACCCGTTCTTCGCGCTGATCATCCAGGGAGTCGCCGTCTATCTCGCCACGACGGACTACACGCTCGGCATCGTCGTGGCATCCGAAGCCAATCCGGACAAGACGCGGCGCTACCTCACCGGCGGCAACATCGACGGCGCGCTCGTCGTCTCGCATCATTCCGGTGACCACTCCTACGCACGCCTCGGCCGCACCGTTCCCGTCGTGTTCGGCGGGCGACCGCTGCACGGCTACGACGGGGAGGCCGACGCCGTCGAGAGCTTCTACGTCGACGTCGACAACATCGAGGGGTCGTTCACCGCGACCCGGCACCTGATCGAGCGCGGACGGAAGAACATCGCCACCATCGCCGGCCCCGCCGACATGCCAGCAGGATTCGACCGCGAGCTCGGCTGGCGCCGCGCGATGACCGAGGCGGGCCTGCACACGAAGCTCATCGAATGGGGCGACTTCTCACCGGCATCCGGAGCGATGGCGATGCGCCGGCTGCTTGCGCGCAAGGTCCCGCTCGACGCCGTGTTCGCCGCCAACGACCAGATGGCACTCGGCGCGTACGCGGCCATCGCCGAGGCGGGACTGAGCATTCCACACGACATCGCCGTGGTCGGATACGACGACGACGCTCTCGGGTCGGCCGCCTCCCCCGCGCTCACCACGATGCACCAGTCGATGACGGAGCTCGGAGCGGCGATGGCCGAGAAGCTGGTCAGGATCATCGAGGGCGAGCCGGTGGATCACGCGACCATCTTGAAGACGCGGCTGATCATGCGCAGCTCGAGCTGAGTCATCCGTCGCGACCTGCGCGAGCGGCCTGCCGGTAGAGTGAACGCCGCATGAGCTCCCCGACCGCACCAGGGCGTCGCACGACGTCGACCGCTTCGCTTCTGCTCGGTGCTATGGGCCGGGCCTACTTTCCGATCGCGTTCATCGCCCGGTTCCCGTACGCGATGATCGTGGTCGGCGTGCTCACGCTGATCGTCACGGTGCGCCACTCGATCGCGCTCGGTGGGCTGGTCTCCGCGTGCGTCGGGCTGGGCACGGCCGTGGTCGGTCCTCTGATCGGTGCTGCGGCCGACCGGTTCGGCCAGCGGATGGTCGTGCTCGCCGCGGGGCTGGCGAACGGCGCATCCCTCCTGCTCGTCACGTGGTGCGCCGTCGCCGCACCGGTCGCCGCGGTTCTGCTGGCCGCCCTGCTCGTCGGCGCCACCGCACCCCAGGTGTCGCCGCTGTCGCGGAGCAGACTCGTCGGCATCATCGCGACGCGGATGCCTGCGGCGCGCCGCGGGAGCATCCTCAATTCCGCCTTCTCCTACGAGTCGGCGGCCGACGAGGTGACGTTCGTGTTCGGCCCGGTGCTGGTCGGCGCCCTCGCAACGGCGTTCGGCCCGCAGGCAGCGGTCATCGGTGCCGCGCTTCTGGAGTTCGTGTTCGTCACCGCATTCGCGTTGCACCCCACCAGCCGCTTGGCCGCGCACGAATCGGCGGTGCGCGAGCGCGAACCGGCGAGGGCGCTGCTGCGGCCGCGACTTCTGGTGCTGCTGATCGCGACAACCGGCATGGGGCTCTTCTTCGGCGCGATGCTCACCTCGCTCACGGCCCTGATGACCGAACTCGGCAGCGCCGACCAGTCGGGCCTCGTGTACGGGGCGCTCGGGGTCGGATCCGCCGCATTCGCACTCGGCGTCGCGCTGTTCCCCGCCCGCTACAGCCTGCGAGCGCGCTGGCTCACCTTCGCGATCGTGCTGTTCGTAGGCGCCGCGACCTTCCCGCTCGCCGGAACCGTGCCGCTCGCCGTCGCTGTGCTGTTCGTGACCGGGATCGGCGTGGGCCCGACCCTCGTCTCGCTGTACAGCCTCGCGGCGCTGCGAAGCCCGAACGGACGCTCCGCCACCGTCATGACGATGCTCGGTTCGGGGATCGTGGTCGGGCAGGCTGCGGCGTCCGCGATCGTCGGCGGCGTGGCATCCATCACCTCGGCGCACGCAGTGTCGTTCACGCCCGTGCTCGCCGCGCTGATCGTGCTCGCCGCGGCCGTTGCGAACTGGGCGCTGAGCCGCCGGCTAGCCGCATAACCGAACCGCAGGCCGCTCAGCCGAACCGCAGGCCGCTCAGCCGGTCAGCCGGTCAGCCGGTCAGCCGGTCAGCCGAACAGCCGAACAGCCGAACAGCCGAACGACAATTGCAGCCGATCCCGCCGCTCGCGCAGCGACTTTCCATGCCGGCCTGGCGGGTCGGCGCCAGGCCGTGGCTCGCCGCACCGGGTCTCCGCATGACCGTCGGTGCGCGCACGAGCGAGAACCGCCGCGGGCGGTCAGCCGCGGGCGGTCAGCCGCGGGCGGTCAGCCGCGGCTGGTCAGCCGCGGGCGGTCAGCGGAAGGCGACGTCGGGCATCCGGTCGAAGCGGGTGCGCATGACCGCGATCGCCTCCGGGTTGCTGTCGATCAGCACGAAGCGGCGGTCGAGCGCGGCAGCCACCGCGCCCGTCGTGCCGCTGCCGGCGAAGAAGTCGAGCACCCAGTCGCCAGGGCGAGAGGATGCCTGCACCATTCGCCGCACCACCCCCTCCGGTTTCTGCGTGGGGTACCCGGTCTTCTCCCTGCCGGTCGTGGTCACGATGGTGTGCCACCAGACATCCGTCGGGAGCTTGCCGCGCAATGCCTTCTCCGCGGTGACGAGCCCCGGCGCCATGTATGGCTCGCGGTCGACGGACTCCGAGTCGAAGTGGTAGCCCCGCGGGTTCTTCACGTACACCAGGATCGTGTCGTGCTTCGCCGGCCACCTGCTCTTCGACTTCGCTCCGTAGTCGTACGCCCAGACGATCTCGTTGAGAAAGGATGCCCGCCCGAAGAGCGCATCGAGCAGCACCTTCGCGTAGTGGGACTCCCGGTAGTCCAGGTGCAGATACAGGGTGCCGTCGTCGGTCAGCAGACGCCATGCCTGAATCAACCGGGGCTCGAGGAACTCCCAGTAGTCGTCGAAACGGTCGTCGTAGCGCATGAGGTCGCCGCGGATGCGTTCGTAGCCGCGACCCTGGAATCCCGCCGTCGAGCCGATGGAGTCGCTGCGCACGGCGGTGACCGCATGCCGCTCCTGCCTGCGACCCGTGTTGAACGGCGGATCGAGGTAGATCAGGGTGAACGAGGCATCCGGAAACGTGGGCAGCAGGGCCAGATTGTCGGCCTTGAACACGGTGTTCGGACTCTCGGGAGACCAAGCGGGCATTGCATCATTGTCGCCGGTTCTCGGCCCGAGTCCGGATCGGTGTGCTTATGGTGGCGATATGAGTGCACAGGTGCGCGACGACCGGGATGCCTCCCGCTACGTGATCGAGCTGGGCGGCCAGATGATCGGCGCGGCGTATTACAAGAGATTCGATGACCACATCGTGTTCACGCACACCGAGGTGGACGAGGGACATCAGGGAGAGGGACTCGCCGGCGATCTGGTGCGGGCAGCACTGGATGACGCGCGCGGCGGGGGGCTGCGGGTGGTGGCGCTGTGCCCGTATGTGCGGTCGTGGATTCAGCGGCACCCGGAGTACCAGGACCTGCAGAAGGCGTCGCAGAGCGCGGGCTGAGCACGCCATCCCTCGGCGGTTGCGCTAGGTCTCGGCTGCTGCGCCAGGATACGTGGCGCAGAAGCCGAGAAGTGGCGCAATCGCACCGAGGTACCGGCGGCGGGTGTCAGTGGCGGGATGCCAGCCACTCGCGGAGGCGCGCCAGCGGCCACGTGGTGACCACGCGGTCGGCGGGCACGCCTGCCGCCTCTGCACGGGCCGCCCCGAGGGCCACGAAGGCGAGGTGCCCGGGAGCGTGGGCGTCGCTGTCGATGCTGAACAGGCATCCGGCGTCCAGTGCCGCAGCGATGAGGTCGTCCGGTGGGTCCTGGCGCTCGGGTCGCGAGTTGATCTCTACCGCGACGCCCTCCGCGGCGCAGGCCGCGAACACCCTCTCGACGTCGAACTCGGAAGGCGGGCGCGTGCCGCGCGACCCCCTCACGAGGCGGCCGGTGCAATGCCCCAGCACGTTCGTCGCCGGATCGCGCACCGCGCCGAGCATGCGGGCGGTCATGGTCGCCTCATCCGCTCGCAGCTTCGAGTGCACACTCGCGGTGACCACGTCGAGGCGGCCGAGCATCTCGCGGGTCTGGTCGAGGGAGCCGTCTTCGAGGATGTCCACCTCGATGCCCTTGAGCAGCGTCACCGCCGCAGGCTCGGCCGACCGGTTCCACTCCTCGATGTCGGACAGCTGCTGCTGCAACCGCTCGACGCTCAGGCCGTTCGCCACCGTCAGGTGAGGCGAGTGGTCGGTGATCGCGAGGTATTCGCGGCCGAGGGCGGTCGCGGCGTCCGCCATGGCCGCGATCGGCACGGTGCCGTCCGACCATTCCGTGTGCGAGTGCAGGTCGCCGCGTAGCTGCGCCGCCAGCCGAGAGTCCGACCGTTCGGGGCGGGCGGCGCGCAGAGCGGCGAGGTAGTCGGGAACGACTCCGTCGACCGCCTGCGAGATCACCTGGAACGTGCGGTCGCCGATCCCCTTCGTTCGGGCGAGTCGCCCGTCGGTGATGCGTTCGCGCAGCTGAGCATCCGTCATGCCGTCGATCGCGGATGCCGCCCGCCGGAACGCCTGCACCTTGAAGCGCGGCGCGAGATCGTACTCGAGCAGGAACGCGATCTCGTTCAGTGCGGCTTGGGGCTCCATCCGCCCATCTTGCCGCGGGCGACGACGTCGTGCGAGTGGATGCCGAGGGCGCGGCGGATGCCGTCAGCGCGGCGCACGCGGTCGGCGACGCGCTCGCGGTCAGCGCAGCGGTTTGTCGTCGGCAAAGCGGTTTGTCGGCCGGCCCGGCGAGTTGCGGTCAGCACACAGCATGCCGTCGGCGCAGCGGTATGCCGGGTCGGCAGCTCGGTCAACGTAGCGGTTTGCCGTCGGCGTCAAGACGGATACGCACCGGACCCTCGCTGAAGATGCCCTTATCGCCGTCGCCCGGGATCGGGGCAGGCACGGGCAGGCGAGTGCGCTCGTCGAGCTGCAGCTGAGCCTCGTACTTCGCGGGCGCAAATACCTCGTCACCGATCAGCAGAGCACCTCCGCCGCGGGATGCCCCGCCATCGGACGACGTGCGGCTCTTGTCGCGGAGGTCGATCCAGCCGAGCCGCTGGGCCACCCAGAGGAGCGCTCCGACGCCGACAACGCCGACCAGCACCCACCAACCCACGCCGGCATTTTACACGAGCGTCTAGCCTCGGCTGCCGCCCCGAAAGCCCCTCAGCCGTCGAGCCGCCGCTGTGCCACCGAGCCACCCCGCAACTCACGCGAACTACATGGTGGCTCGACGACAACATGGCGGCTCGACGACATGGGCGAAGGCCTCACGGCACGCGATAGAGCCACTCGTCGGTGCCGAACTTCTCGGCGACGAGGCGTTCGGCATCCGCATATTCCGCGTCGGAGATGTCACCGGGCCGCGCGCCGTACAGTTCGGTGAACGTCTGCTTCATGCGATCGATGATCTCTGCGCGGCTGAGCCCGCTCTGCGCCTTCAGCGGATCGACACGCTTGGCCGCGGACGTGATGCCCTTATCGCTGATCTTCTCCCGGCCGATGCGCAGCACCTCGGTCATCTTCTGGCCGTCCATGTCGTAGCTCATGGTCACGTGGTGCAGCACCGAACCGTTCTTGAACCGCTTCTGCGCGGCGCCGCCGATCTTGCCCTGGGGGCTGGCGATGTCGTTCAGGGGCTTGTAGGTGGCATCCACTCCCAGGGACCGCAGGGCGAGAAGAGCCCAGTCGTCGAGGTACGCGTAGCTGTCGGCGAAGCTCATGCCCGAGACCAGGTCGGCCGGAACGTACAACGAATACGTGACGACGTTGCCCTTCTCCATCATCATGGCGCCGCCGCCTGTGATGCGACGCACGACGTCGAAGCCGTAGCGCGCCGCGCCCTCCGGATCCACCTCGTTCTTCACCGACTGGAAGCTGCCGATGACCACGGCGGACTCATCCCACTCCCAGATGCGCAGCGTCGGACCCCGGTGGCCCGCAGCGAGCGAGTTGCTGAGCGATTCGTCGAGCGCGAGGTGCAGGCGAGGCGGCACCGCCTTGGCGTGCACGATCGACCAGTCGTAGTCGCGCCACGCGGTCGCGTTGGAGAGCGATCGACGGATGGCGACGGCCACCGCTTCCGGCGAGAAGCCGAGCAGGACGGCATCCGACGGGAGAGCGTGACGGACGGCGTCGGCGATGGCGGCCGAGTCGGATTGGGCCGGCAACCCGTTCACGGCGGAGTCGATGGACTCCAGTGCCGAATCGGGCTCGAGGAAGAAGTCGCCGGAAAGGTGGAAGTCGCCGATCGCGCCACCGGCCACCTCGAAGTCGACGACGACCAGCTTGCCGCCCGGAACCTTGTACTCACCGTGCATGGTTCAACCCTACGGATGCGCGCCCACCCGCGTCTGCTTCACGGCGAGGCCGCGCGTCCCGCTCCACTGGCCGCACCCCATCCCGCCGCACCCCGTCCCGCCGCACCCCGAGACCGCACGCCCCGCCCAGCCGCACCCCGAGACTGCACACCCGGCCCGAAACAGCGGGTATTGCCCGCAGTCTCGGGGCGGGCGTGCAGTCTCGCGCACACGGGAACGCTCACACCGGCGCACACACGGGCGCACACACGGGGGCGCGCACGGGGGCGCGCACGGGGGCGCGCACGGGGCGCACACACAGGGCGCGCACGGGCGCGCTCACACGGGCCGCGGTGCACGGGCGGTCAGGCGCGGGCGGGGAAGCGCGCGTCGAGCCAGCGCACGAGGTCGCTGAAGACCTCTTCGCGGTTGGTCTCGTTGAACACCTCGTGCCGCGCGCCGGGATAGATCACCAGCGTGGTGTCGGTAAAGCCGGAGCGGGCCTTGTAGGCGGCCACGAGCATCCGTGCGCTGGCCGGACCGCCGAGCGAGTCCTCCTCGCCGATCATCACGAGCAGCGGAAGATCGCGGATGCCCCGCGCGGGTCGCCCGTAGAGCCGCAGGCCGTCGGCGACACCGAACAGCTTCAGCACCTTCGCGTCGAACGTGAGCGGATCCGCCGCGAACTCCGCGGCGACGCGGTCGTCGCGGCTCAGCCACTCGTACCCTGTGGTGCCGAGGTGCTTGTGGTGCTTGTTGAGATCACCGGCCTCCATGCGCAGCGGCATGCGGTAGGCCGTTCCCGTGAGCACGAGTGCGTCGACCTCATCGGCGTGGCGATTGACGAGCATCTGGGCCATGAGCGAGCCCCAACTGTGCCCGAGAAGCACGAGCGGCACGCCCGGATTCTCGTCGCGGATGATGCGGTTCACCCCACGGATGTCATCCACTGCGGCGCGCAGCCCGCCCGGTCCCAGCCGCCCCAGCCTGGAGTGATCGCCGTTCCACTGGTCGAGCCCGGTCCGACCGTGGCCGCGCTGGTCCGCTGCATAGACCGAGAAGCCGTTCTCGTTCAGCACGCGCACCAGGGGTTCGTACCGCGTGGCGTACTCGCCGAGTCCGTGCACTACATGGATCACGGCCCGCGGATGCTCCACCCGCCACACGTAGTAGGTGACGGTCACGCCCTGTTCGTCTTCGAAACTCGGCACGGGCCGATTCTCGCAGCTAACCGGCACTCATGTCGCCGACGGCCGGCTCGCCGTTCGGCGCATAACGAAGCTGCACGACACCGTTGGGCGATGTCTCGGCGGGGGCGAGCAGTTGCAGGCTCGCCGGCACGGTGCCGTCGTGGAACAGGCTCTTGCCCGTGCCGAGAACGACCGGATACACCCACAGCTTCAGCTCGTCGAAGAGCTGCGCATCGAACAGGGTGCGCGCGAAGTCGACGCTGCCGATCACGTGCACGTTGCTGTGCTTGTCGCGCAAGGCATCCACATCGGCGAGCAGGTCGGGGCCCAGCTGTGTCGAGCCCTGCCAGTCGAGCTGCGGTGTTCCCCGCGAGGCCACGTACTTCGGGATGCTGTCGAACAGGCGTCCGATCACGCCGTCGCCGTCGCCTGTGGTGTGGTGCGGCCAGTACCCGGCGAAGATGTCGTAGGTGCGGCGGCCGAGCAGGAGGGCGTCCATGCCGTCCATGCCCGCCATGACCCATTCGCCGACGGCTGCGTCGTTCATCGGCGCCTGCCATCCGCCGAACCGGAAGCCGTTCGCCGGGTCTTCCTCCTGGCCGCCCGGCGCCTGCTGCACGCCATCGAGTGTGCTGAACAGGTCGATCGTGATACGGCCGCGCTGGTCGTCTGTGCTCATGAGGTCTCCCCCTCTTTTCATGACGGCTTTGTCGTGACGGTTGTGGCGACGGCTGCATCATGACGGCAGCGTCATGACACTCGGTCGCGACAGCTGCGTCATGACGACTGTGTCGTGACGGCGGTCTCGTGACGGTCGGCTCCTTGCCGAGACTGTCGTCCCTTCGCCGAGACGTTTCGAGTTCATTGTCCGGCGGAACCGAACGGAACGGAATATTTAGCTTGGCTAATTTGCTAAGCTAAAGATCATGACACCGCCCATCTCGACTGCCGCCCCCGCCGAAGCGGGCGTCGCGATGGGCAACGCGACGACAGGCACGGCGACGACCGCTGCGGCGACCAGCTCCGAGCCTGCCGCCGAGGTGCGCACCGAACTGGCTCCCCGGCGAATCACGACGCACGAGCTGTCGGGCGACCTGCGGGTGGCGGTCTCGCGACTGACCCGGCGCATCCGGGCCGAGAAGGCCGACGACGCACTCAGCGACGGCCAATTCAGTGTGCTCGCACTGCTGCACCGCGAGGGCGAGAAGACGCTGGGCGAGCTCGCCGACCACGAGCGGGTGACCCCGCCGTCGATGAACCGCACCGTCAACAAGCTGGAAGCGGCGGGATACGTGGTGAGGCGGGCCTCCGCCGACGATCGCCGCAAGGTGCTTTTCGTGCCGACGGATGCCGGTCATCACCTGGTGAAAGAGACCCGCCGCCGCCGCGATGCCTGGCTGGACCGCCGCTTGGCCAAGCTGCCCGCCGAGACTCGTTCGCTGTTGGCCGACGCCGCCGAGGTGATGCGGGAACTGGCCGACTCGTGAGTGCGATGTTCCGTTCCCTGTCGGCGGTGAACTATCGCATCTGGTTCGCCGGGGCCCTAGTTTCCAACGTGGGAACGTGGATGCAGCGCACCGCGCAGGACTGGATCGTGCTGACCCAGCTCACCCACAACGACGCCCTCGCGGTGGGCGTCGTGATGGCGCTGCAGTTCGGGCCGCAGCTCATCCTGCTGCCGATCACGGGTTACGCGGCCGACCACCTCGACCGCCGCAAGCTCATGATGGCCACGCAGGGTGCGATGGGGCTGCTGGGACTCGGGCTGGGCATCCTCACCGTGACCGGTGTCGTGCAGCTGTGGCACGTCTACCTGTTCGCGCTGCTGCTCGGCGTCGTCGCGGCGTTCGACTCGCCGGCACGGCAGACGTTCGTCGGCGACCTCGTCGGAACGCGGATGCTCGGCAACGCGGTCGCGCTCAACTCCGCGTCGTTCAATGCGGCGCGACTGGTCGGCCCCGCCGTCGCCGGCCTGCTCACCGCGGCCGTCGGCGCCGGATGGGTGTTCCTCATCAACGCGGCCAGCTTCGCCGCGGTGCTCGCCTCATTGAATCTGATGCGCCGTGATCAGCTGCACGTGACGAAGCGCGCTGCGCGCGCGCGCGGCAGCCTGATCGAGGGATTCCGCTACGTGCGCGGGCGCCCCGACCTGATCGCCATCCTCACCATGGTGTTCCTGGTCGGAACGTTCGGGCTGAACTTCCCGATCTTCGTGGCCACCATGGCGAGCACGGTGTTCCACAAGGGCGCAGGCGAGTACGGCATCCTGTCGTCGGTCATGGCCATCGGCTCAGTGGTCGGTGCCCTGCTGGCCGCCCGGCGGGAGAAGCCTCGCGCCGCCCTGCTCTCCGTCGCCGGTGTCATCTTCGCGATCGGATGCATCGCCGCGGCCGCAGCACCCAGCTACTGGATCTTCGGCGCGATGCTCGCCGTCGTGGGTGTGGCCTCGCAGACCTTCAACACCACCGCGAACGGCGTGGTGCAGCTCTCCACCGACCCTGTGGTGCGCGGTCGGGTGATGGCGATCTACATGGCCATCTTCATGGGCGGCACGCCGATAGGGGCCCCCATCGTCGGCTGGGTGGCCGACGCGTTCGGGCCGCGGTGGGCGCTCGTGCTGGGCGGGGCGTCCGGTCTCGCGGCAGCAGCGGTCGGCATCTTCTACATGGTGCACTACCGCGGCATGCGCCTGGCCTTCACCGAGCGCAGGCTTCGGTTCACGTTCGCAGAGCCCACGCGCAGCATGGCATTGGCCGAGATGGAAGGCGACGAGGCGGCCGCGCAGAAGGCGTGACGCCGGCTGCTACTCGACTGTGGGTCGGCCTGTCACAAGCCCGGGGGCTTCTTGCCGATCGGATGCGACGCGCGGCGATCGGCGAACCGCCCCGGCCAGCACCGCGGCGAGCCCGAGTGCGGCGAACGGCGCGAGCAGGGCGAGCGTGACGCTCGTCACGTTCGCGAGCAGTCCGATCAGCGCGGGGCCGCCGAAGATGCCGACGTAGCCGAACGTGAGCACGCGCGAGAGCACCACCGCGGAATGCGGCTGGTTGCCGGCGGCGCTGAAGACCTGGGGGACGCATCCGCACAGTCCGACGCCGAGCAGGGCCCAGCCGGCGAGTGCAACCCACAGTGACGGGGCGACCAGCACGGCGGCGAGGCCGACCACGCCGAGAAGCGCGCCGCCGCGTACGACCGCGACGGGGCCAAGCACCGCAACGACGCGATCGACGACGAGACGTCCGCCGGTCATCGACACGCAGAACGCCCCGTAGCCGAAGGCGGAGATGCCGGCAGCAGCACCAAACGCCTGAGTGAGTTGGAGGGCGCTCCAGTCGGTCGCCACGCCCTCGGTGAACATGAGCAGCAGCGCGCAGGCTCCGAGCATCACGGCGACACGTGTCCATCGCACACGCATGCGCCTCGGGCGTACGACGGATGTCGCGGCACTCGCTGCATCTGGGGCGAGCTCGGGCCAGCCCGCGGGGCCGACCACGACGTCGCGGGCGGTGGAGAGAGCGGATGGCGCCGGCGCTACGGATGCGGATGTGCTCGGGGCTGCAGCTGCGCCTGCGAGGCCAGCGGATGCGGCGACGGCGGATGGGGATGCGGCGGCGGCAACGAGGCCTGGGGCCGCGGCTGGGGCAGGGGTTGGGGTTGGGGTTGGGGCTGGGGCTGGGGCTGGGGCTGGGGCTGCATCCTCGCCGACGGATGTCGTCGCATCCGCTCCGCTCGCCGCCTCGACCGCCGGACGCACCAGCCAGCCGCCTGCCACGCACACCGCGATGGTGCAGAGCAGCGCTGCGAAGCCGAGTTGCGGGCGCACGGTCCAGCCGAGCGCGGCCGTTCCGAGCACGGCCAGTGCGCCCGCCGCGCCGCCGAGCGAGAAGAACGCGTGGAACGCCGACATGATCGGCCGGCCGTATGCGCGTTCCACGACGACCGCCTGCAGGTTCATGCCGACGTCGTTCAGGCCCATACCGAAGCTCACGATGGTCATGGCGCACGCGAGCACGCCGGCATCCCCCGCGAAGCCCATCGCCAGCACGCCGAACGCCGCTGTGGCGATGCCCGCGATGCAGAGCGCCATGCTGCCGGCCCGGTCCTGAGCGCGGCCGCCTACCTGTGCTCCGGCGACGATGCCGACGGAGCTGATCAGGATGACCACCCCGAGACCGCCGGCGGAGAGTCCGGCCCCGGATGCCACGAGCGGGATCGTGCCCGACCACATGCCCACGAGGAATCCGGAGGACGCGAACACCGCGAACACCGCCATCCGGGCGTTCCGCAATTCGGGTGACGGGCCCCTGCGAGTGCGCTGCGCGTCGTACACAGTTCCTCCTCCACCCGATCGCGCGACCAGTTACGTGCAGACGTCGAACGCGGGCGGCGGATTCCGACACCACGAACCACCCTGCTGCCCGCGAGCAGGCACGCAAGCGACGAGCTAGCACGCGGCCGACGCCGATTCCGTGCTCGCTCGTCGAATCCGTGCTCAGCCGACGCTTGCGTGCTCGCTCGTCGAACCCGTACTCGACCGTCGCTCCCGTGTTCAGCCGACGCTCCCGCGCTCTGCCGCCGCGTCCGCGCTCTGCCGCCGCGTCCGTGCTCTGCCGCCGCATCCGCGGCACCCATCGCGTTGAGCCGTGCATGCTCGCGCGGGAAAGCGCTTTCTGACAGAATGAGAGGGTTGCAGAATGGTGAGGACGATGCCGGAGTCGCGGGCGTCAGGGTCGAGGCCAAGCGCACCACCGCATCCCGGCCCGACGCGAGGCTGGTCGCCGACGCCGGAAGAGTCGCCGACGCCAAAGCGCCCGCAACTGCAGTTGCCCGACAGAGAGGTCGCCGATGACAGACACACACACCGCCCCGGTTCCGCACGTCGTCATCACCGGCGTCGGCGGCTACGGGCGCCTGCACCTGGCGAACGCCCGCCGGCTCGCGGATGCCGGACGCCTCGCCATCGTCGCTCTCGTCGACCCGGCGGTTGCGACAAAGCGCGACCGTGACGCAGGCATCCCGATCTACTCCGATCTCGATGCGGCGCTCGCCCGTCACCGTGCCGACATCGTCATCGTGGCCACGCCGCTGGACACGCATGAGCGCCTCGCCGAGATCGCGATGCGTGCAGGCGCCGACGTGCTGCTCGAGAAACCTCCGGTGCCCACGATGGCGGCGTTCGAGCGTCTGCTCACGGTGCAGCGCGAGACGCGGCGTGCCGTGCAGGTGGGCTTCCAGAGCCTCGGCTCCGCCGCCATCGCCGCGTTGAAGGACGACTCACTCGGCCTCGGCCCCACCGAACGTGTGAGCGCGACCGGGCTGTGGAGCCGCAAGAAGTCGTACTGGGCGCGTGCCAGGTGGGCCGGACGGCGCACGCTCGACGGCCATGCTGTGGTGGACGGCGTGGCCACCAACCCGCTCGCGCACGCCGTCGCGACCGCGCTGCGGATCGCGGGCTACGACACCGCCGAGTCGGTGGGGCGTGTCGAGACCGAGCTGTATCGGGCGAACGCGATCGAGGCTGACGACACCTCCGTCATCCGCATCACCGGCGAGGGCCGGCCGACCGTGACGTGCGCTCTCACGCTGTGCGCCCCGCCCGAATTGCACGACGAGCCGGATCAGGCCGCGACCGTGACCGTGCTCGGTGAGGTGGCATCCGCCACCTTCTCCTACACGACGGATGTCGTCACCATCGCCCACGCGCAGCGCCCGTCCGACGGCAACGGGCAGCGCCCGTCCGACCCCAACGCGCAGCGCACCTTCGACCGCGCCGACCTGCTCGAGAACCTCATCGAGCACCGGCGCAGCGGAGCCGAGCTGATCGTTCCCCTCGCCTCGACCGGGGCGTTCATGCGGGTCGTGGAGGCGGTGCGACGAGCGCCGGAGCCGACCAGGATCGACCCCCGGCAGGTGACGTGGCACGGCGATCAGGGCGACGAGTATCCGCTCGTGGACCGCATCGTCGAGTCCGTGCGCGCGGCCTCAGCGGCAGGCGTGACGTTCAGCGAGCAGGGCGTGCCGTGGGCCATGCGCGGCGTCGACCGCGTGATCTCGGCGGCCGAGGTCGACGGCACTCTCGTCGCCGAGGAGGTCGATGGCGGCGGCACGATCGAGTTCTCGAGCCCGCATCCGTACCTGCATCCGGTGCGAACGCTGGGCGGGATCACTGTCACGGCGACGCATCCGGCCGACCACGACTGGCACACCGGCATCGGGTTCACGGTGCAGGATGCCGCGGGCGTCAACTTCTGGGGCGGTCGCACGTACGTGCGCGACAGCGGGTACGAGACGCTCGACGACCACGGTCGCATCGAGGTGCTGCGCACCCGGCAGCCCGACGGCGCGTCCGCCGCCGCGTCGTCTGGTGGTGTCGAGCACGAGCTGGTCTGGCGCGGACCGGACGGCGAGGCGGTGTTGACGGAGCGGCGGAGCATCCGCTGGCGGCCGATCGTGTTCGGGGACGACCGGCGTGCCTGGGCGCTCGATGTCGACGTGCGCCTCATGCCCCCACGGCTCGGCGAGGCGGGCGCGGCGACGGCAGCCGGCGCGAGTGCCTCGGCCGAGGTGTCGTTGGGCAGCCCGGGCAGCAAAGGTCGCGCTGGCGCCGGGTACGGCGGCTTCTTCTGGCGCTTTCCGGACTGCGCCGACGTGAACGTGTTCACCGCGGATGCTCACGGCGAAGACGACGTCAACGGATCGGTGGCAGGATGGCTGGCCTTCAGCGCGCACTTCATGGCCGGTCCCGAGCACAATGGGCAGGCATCCATCGTGCTGGCAGCCGGCGACGAGACGACCGCGGGCGACCCGTGGTTCGTGCGGGTGCGGGACTACCCGGGCATCGGATCCGCGGTCGCGTGGGACTCCCGCACAGCGGTGCCCGCTGACGGGTTGACCCGCAGGTACCGTGCGGCGGTGGCAGACGGTACCGTCTCTGCCGGTGAGGCGGACGAACTCGCCGGACACCTCGGCTCGGCGTCGACGGGAGTGCAGCAGTGACCGTGGCGGCGGGCACCGTTGCCGGCGGCACCGCGGCAGTCCGGGGCCTCACCCACACGGATGCGTCGGCCCAGCGAGCCCTCGACCGTGCGGTGAAGCGCGCACGCGTGCTCGATGTGCTCGAACGCGCGGGCCGGAGCGGGGCCGACTCGGTCTTGCTGACCAGTGCCGCCGCAGTGTCGTGGTATCTCGACGGCGGCCGGTACGGGGTGAGCCTCGCGGCCGACCCGATCGTGGCTGTGCGTGTCGCGCGCGATGGAGACGAGGTGTTCGTGACCTCGAACGAGACCTCGCGACTGATGGCCGAGGAGCTTCCCACGGATGTCGTCGTGCGCGACCGGCCGTGGTTCGAGCCGCTGGACGTGCCCGCCTCGCCCAGAGCGCTTCGCGAACACGACGTGGATGCCGAGCTGCGGGCCGCGCGTGCCGTTCTTCTGCCCGGCGAGCTGCAGCGCTTCCGCACGTTGAGTGCTGACGCCGCGAAGGTCGCAACGGACGTGCTGCTCGACGCCGAGCCGATCTGGTCTGAGCGGGGGGTCGCGGCAGAGGCCGCCGGGCGACTGGTGGCGGCCGGCGCCGATCCGCTCGTGCTGCTGGTCGCGGGTGAGTCGCGGGCATCCCTCCCTCATCCCCTGCCCACGGATGCCCCGCTCGGCCGCCGCGCGATGCTCGTGATCTGCGCACGCCGCGACGGGCTCATCGCGAACCTCAGCCGGTGGGTGTCGTTCGGACCGCTCACGAACGGCGAGCGCGACGCGCAGCGGGCCATCCTGCAGGTCGAGTCCGCCGCCTTCGATGCGACGATTCCGGATGCCGCGCTGAGCGATGTGCTCGCTGCCATCGCATCCGCGTATCCGGCCAACGGGTTCGACGCCGACCAGTGGCGACGCCACCACCAGGGTGGCGCAGCCGGTTACGCGGGTCGCGACCCGCGGGCGACGCCGTCGACGAGCGATGTGGTGCGGCTGGGGCAGGCCTTCACCTGGAACCCCTGGGCGCCCGGCACGAAGGTGGAAGACACGGTGTTGCACACCGGAGGGCCGGAGGCGCCCGTGATCGAGCCCATCACGATCGACGAGCGCTGGCCGACGACGGATGTCGCGGGCCGCGTTCGTCCCGTGACGTTGGAGCGGTGAGCACGGCCAGCGCGGCGTGCCCGAGGGGCACGGGCCGTCACCCGCAGCATCCGGATGTGCGCAGTAGCGTCGAGGGGTGAACCGCACCGACCGCCTGTACGCGATCGCGGAGGAGCTGCGTGCCGTGGCGCCGAGGCCGCGAAGCGCGACCTGGCTCGCGGAGCGATTCGAGGTGAGCGTTCGCACGATCGAGCGCGACATCAGCGCGATGCAGCAGTCGGGAACTCCGATCTGGGCGCAGCCGGGTCGTATCGGCGGGTACTGCATCGACCCGGCCGCAACGTTGCCGCCGCTCAACTTCACCGCCGACGAGGCGATGGCGGTCGCCGTTGCGCTCGGCCTGACCGAAGCCGACAGCCCGTTCCGCCTCGCCGGCGCCGCGGCGCTGCGCAAACTGCTCGGCGCCATGCGCGAGAGCGATGCGGCATCAGCAGGCGACCTGGTCTCCCGGGTGCACGTGATCGGCGGTCCTGAGCGGTCGGCGCCGATTCCGGATGCACTGGCGGATGCCGTCAGCCGCCGTCGGGTCCTCCGCCTGAGGTACACGGATCGGGACGGCACCGCCACAGTGCGCGACGTCGAACCGCTCGGCTATGTGCGCTCCACCGCCGGCTGGTACCTGCTGGCGTGGTGCCGGCTGCGGGACGGCATTCGCGCGTTCCGATTCGATCGGGTGCAGCAGGTGACGGTGCTCGCCGAACCGGCGCAGGCGAGAACGGTGACGACGGCGGACATCCAGGTGCCTGAGGGCGACCTGCGCACGTTGACGCTGCTCCGCTGACGCTGCTCTGGCGCGGGTGCGCGCATCCGTCGGAAACACCGACAGGGGGCTGTCGCCTCGCTTCCGGAAGATGGATGAGGACTGCATTCGCAGCGCAATCGCCGGCACGAA
Organism: Humibacter antri; assembly: GCF_054777235.1. NCBI lineage: Bacteria > Bacillati > Actinomycetota > Actinomycetes > Micrococcales > Microbacteriaceae > Humibacter > Humibacter antri. Next base: position 58,258 of record NZ_BAAHAW010000001.1, read on the forward strand.
GGAAGCCATGAACCTCACCTCCATCCGCCTGATCACCGACGACGTCGACCGCCTCGTCGCGTTCTACGAACGCGCGACGGGCATCGTGGCCGAGCGCCCGACGCCCGATTTCGCGGAGCTGCGCACCTCCGGCGGAACGCTCGCCATCGGCAGCACGCGAACCGTGGCGCTGTTCGGGCCGGGCAGTGCGCATGCTGCCGACAATCGGTCCGCCATCGTCGAGTTCCTCGTGCAGGATGTCGACGAGCTCCACCGGAGACTCGCCGCCGGCAGCGACATCATCGTGCAGCAACCCGCCACGATGCCATGGGGAAACCGTTCGCTGCTCGTGCGCGATCCGGACGGAACACTCGTGAACTTCTTCACGCCGGTCAGCCCGGATGCCGTCGCAAAGTTCGCTGACGTCGCACGCTGAGGTAGGTGTGCCGTAAATCGTCAGACACGCCGGCGGCGAAACGCATCTCGCTGCTCCGCAGCGCACACGAACGGCGTGTCTGACGATTTGCGGCACGGGGCGAGGATGCACGGGGCAGGGGCGAGACGGGTTTCGACAGGCTCAACCCACGGAAGAGCACGGCGAGACGGGTTTCGACAAGCTCAACCCACGGAAGAGCACGGCGAGACGGGTTTCGACAAGCTCAACCCACGGAAGGGCGGGCGCGGATGGGCCGCCGTCAGGCCAGCGTGATGCCCAGGCCGGGGCGGCCGGTGGAAGTGAGTGCGGCATTCGCGATGCGCACGGGTGCCGGCTCGGCGAGGAGTCCCAGTCGCTCGAACCCCGCATCCTCGACGTCTTCGACGAGCGTCGTCCGGTTCAGCGCCAGTGCTAACTGACCGGAGAGCTCGGGCAAGAGGTGCGGGTGCACCTCGACCCCGGCGCCGGCCCTCGCCGACGCATCAGCCCCGGCGCCGGCCCTCGCGGACGCATCAGCCCCCGCCCACGCACCAACCCCGACTCGCGCACCGGCCCCGGCAGAGCCACCGGCCCCTGCCGCACCGAGGCCGGCACCTTCGGTGTCGGCGACCAGCTCGGCGATCGCGAGGAACGGCGTGATCCCGCCGACCCGAATCACGTTCGGCTGCAGGATGTCCGCAGCGCCCAGCTCGATCGCCTCGCGGAACCGGTACGTCGTGTGCAGGTTCTCGCCGAGCGCGACCGGAACGTCGATGCGCGACCGCAGCGCGGCGTGCCCGAGCAGGTCGTCGGCGCGCAGCGGCTCCTCGACCCAGCGCAGGCCGAAGCTGCTCAGCTCGTCGATCGCATGCTCCGCCTCATCGAGACCCCACAGCTGGTTCGCGTCGATCGCGAGCCCGACATCCGGCCCGATCGTCTCGCGCACCGCCGCGACCCGATCGACGTCTTCGGCCAGCGCATGCCCGCCCACCTTCATCTTGACGAGCCGGTACCCCGCATCCCGCCAGCGCCCGGCCTGCGCCACCATCTCCTCCAGCGGGTAGTGCCGGTTCACGCCGCTGCCGTAGACGCCGACGGCTGTCCGGCGCGCGCCCAGCAACTGCGTGACGGATGCCTGCGCCGCCCGCCCCGCGGCATCCCACAGCGCGAGGTCGAGGCCTGCCATCGCGATGGTGGTCACGCCGCCGGAACCCGCCTCGTGCAGGTGCTGCCAGAGCGGGGTCCACAGCGTGCGGGCATCCGCGTGGCGACCGAGCACGAAGTCGCGGATGTCGTGATCGAGCATGGCCCGCACCGCGTGAGCGCCGATGGTGGGCGTCCAGCTGAACCCGTGGCCGATCACGCCGGACTCCGTGTCGACCAGCACCTCGATGATGTGCAGCTGTGTGACATCCGGACCCCACGGACGCACCAGTGGGGCGTCGATCAGCCGGGTACGCAGCCCGGTGATACGTCCGAGCGCTGCTCCCGATGGTCGAGCTCGTCGAAGCCCGGACTCCGATGGTGCTGATTCCGACCCTTCGGTGCCTTCGGCACCCGTACCGCTCGATCGGCGGGGCTGCTGCTCATTCACGTCGTGGCGACCAGCTCGTCGCCGATCGCGATGATGCGTCGCAGCTCCTCGACCTGCCGCTCGTCCGGATCCACCAACGGCGGCCGCACTCCGCAGACGGGCAGCCCTTCGACCCCGCTGGAGCCCAGCCGCACGCCTGCCTTCACCAGCGACACCGCGAACCCTGGCACCTCGTCGCGCAGCCGAACAAGCGGCAGGTAGAACGCCTCGAGGATCTCCAGCCGGCGCGCATCGTCACCGCTCGCGTACGCCTGATAGAACGCCTTCGCCACGCGGGGCGCCATCGCGAACGCGGCCGACGAGTACAGCGGGATGCCGATCGCCCGATACGCCTGCTGCGTCAGCTCCGCGGTCGGCAGGCCGTTGAAGAATGCGAAGTCCTTCCGTCCGGTCGCCGCAACGGCACGCACGAGTTGCTGCGCGACTCCGGGGTCGCCGACGCCGTCTTTGAAGCCGAGAACGCGCGGGTTGTTGGCGAGCCGGGCGGCAGCATCCTCGTTCAGGCGAGCGGAGCCGCGGTGGTAGACGATGACCGGCAGATCGGATGCCTGCAGCACGGCCTCGATGTAGGCGACTGTTCCGGCCGTCGTGCTTCCCACGAGGTACGGGGGCAGCACGAGCAGGGCGTCGGCACCGGCATCCGCCGCGCGCCGCGCGCACTCGATGGCGTGTCCGAGGGGGCCGCCCGCGCCGGCCACGACCGGGACGCTTCCGTCGACCGCCTTCACGGTCGCGGCGACGACGTCGCCGACCTCCGGCGCGCTCAGCGCGTGGAACTCGCCCGTGCCGCACGCCGGGAAGACGCCGCCGGGCTCGTAGGCCAGGCGCGACGCGACGTGCTCGGCGGTGAGGGCCGTGTCGACGGATCCGTCGGTGGCGAATGCCGTGACGGGAAAGAACAGCACGCCTTCGAACTTCATCATGCTCCTTCGGTTTCTGTGCCGTCTGTTTCTGTGGCGTCGGTCGAGCTCGGCCTGCCCTGAGCTTGTCGAACGGTCGATACCCGGCTCATGCTCGGCCGGCTTCGCGCCCTGGCCCCACGGCCGCCACGTCGCCTCGCGACGCGCCGGAACCGGCGGCTGGGGGCCCCGGCTCGACCGACGGGAGGGGAGTCATCACTTCGTTCGCCGCCGCGACCTCGCTGCGCCAGTCGTGGTCGGGCGTCCAACCCAGCAGCCGACCCGCTTTCTCGATCGAGAACGCGGGCGTCCTGCCGGTGAGCTCGCGGGCCGTCTCGGCGGTCTGCGGCCAGTACACCGGCATGAGCTCGGCGAGGGGGCGGCGGGCGAGAGCATCCGCGGCTCCGACGATGAACGTCTGCGCGTTCGGGATGTCGTCGAGCGCACTCAGAAGCGTGTCGAGGAATGCGCCGACATCGCGTGCATCGACGTAGTTGAACAGCGCGGGAGCAGACAGCGCCGGATCGTCGAGCCGCTCGAGGATCGTGTGGCCCTGCTGCGTCGGTGCTCCGTGCCACTCCTCCGGGGCGACGACGTAGCACGGGCGGAACGCGGCGAGCCGCACCTCGTCGCCCCTCTGCGTCGCGAACATCTCCATGGTGCGCTCGGCGAGAAGCTTCGACAGCGCATACGCGTTCCACGGCCGCGGCGTCACATCCTCATCGAGCGGAAGCCGCTCCGGAACCCAACCGGCCGGCGACCCGTAACCGAAAACGGTCGGGCTGGATGCCGTCACGATCTTGCGAACTCCGGCGTCGACGGCGGCCTGCATCACGTTGTACGCGAGCGACGCGTTGGTGCGCAGAATGTGCTGCTCCGGCGCGCTGAACGGCACCGCGATCGCGGCGAGGTGGATGACGGCATCCGCTCGCGCATCGGCGATCACGGCGGATGCCTGTGCCGCGTCGGTCAAATCTGCGACAACGTGCTCGACGTCGACCTGCTCTGCAGCGACCTGCTCTGCGGCGACACGCTCGGCTGCGATCGGGCTCCCCGCGTCAGGCCGGACCGCGAGGTCGACGCCGATCACTTCGTGACCCCGCGCGGCGAGCACGGCGACCACGCTGCGGCCGAGACGGCCGGAGCTTCCGGTGACGAGCACGCGACTCATCGTGCGGTCTCTTCAGCGGGAGCGGTGGCTGAATACGACGGCCGTGCCACCGCAGCCGTCGCTCGGCGCTCCAGCGGGCTCTTGAGGGTGCCCGCCGACGGACTCTGGACGGTGCCCGCCGACGAGCTCTGGACGGCGCCCGCGTGCTGCGCGCCCATCGAGCTCGCGTCGCCCAGCCGAACGCCGAGGTCGAGCTCGTCGACCCGTATGGGCAGCCCGGTCGCGAGCGAGCGGTTGCCTGCGATGCCGACTGCGATGGCGCGGATGCCATCCCGGTAGTCGGCCGCACGCCCCAGCTCGTCAACGGTGTCGCGTTCGCCGCGGCCCACGAACACGTCGCGCAGCAGGATGGCGTCGCCTCCGCCGTGGCCGCCTTCACCGGCCGGGATCTCGACCTCCTGCGGCGTCTCCCAGTGCCGCTGCAGCAGAATGCGCTCGCCTCTGGCCCGTAAGGCCGCCGACCGGGAGTCGACAACCGCCGACGGACGGTGCCCTGAGCTCGCCGAAGGGTCGACGATCCGCCCGCCGCCGTCCAAACTCACGTCGCTCCGCTCGACGACGTCGAGTTCCGCGCGACCCTGGGTGCCGTTCACCGCGATGCGGTAGCCCTCCCACGGACTGTGCGCGTTGAGGGAGTAGCTCATGCTCGGTCCGCCGGCGTAGTCGACCACGAGCGAGAGGTTGTCCTCGATGCTGATGCCCGGATCGAAGACGTCTTTGTCGCGGAGGTAACCGTCGTACTGCTCATTGCGCAGGTAGAGGTCACGCAGCTTCTCGTCCGCCGCAAGGTCGAGGGCGAACGGATCGCCGGATGCACCGGTGCCGCGCTCCGGGCGCTCGCCACCACCGCGGGCGCGCCAGTTTTCGGAGCCGTAGAACCGCAGGCCTCCCGACGCGAAGACGCGGGACGGCACGTCGGAGATCCACCAGTTGACGAGGTCGAAGTGGTGCGACGCCTTGTGGATGAGCAGGCCACCCGAGTTGGCCTTCTGCCGATGCCAGCGGCGGAAGTAGTCCGCCCCGTGAGACGTGTCGAGCACCCACTCGAAGTGCACGGACAGCGGACGGCCGATGGCCCCGGAGGCGATCACGCGCTTGAACGCGCTGTTGCGCGGCGCGTACCGGTAGTTGAACGTCATCACGACGTCGCCGTCCGTCTCGCGCACCGCCTCGACGATGCGGCGGCTGCCCGCCTCGTCGATGGTCAGTGGCTTCTCGACGACCACGCGGGCGCCGGCACGCAGCGCACGGGAGACGTACTCGGCATGCGTGAAGTCGGGCGAGGTGACGATGACGCGCTCGACGCGCTCGTCACGGATGATCCGCTCGAGTTCATCGGGATGCGCGGTCACGGGTGTGCCGGCATCCGGCGCCGAACCCGCTCGCACCTGCTGGGCGACATGGTTCACGTAGTGCTCGAGCCGCCCCTGATTCGGGTCGAGCGCAGCGACGAGCTCGGCCACATCGGCATGTGGGCCGATGATCGCGTCGATGTACATCTGGGCGCGGGAACCGGTTCCGACGATGGCATACCGGGTGCGGTGCGGCACGATGGTCCTCTTTCGAACTGGCCGGGCGTAACGGCGGCCCGGCGGAACGTGCGCCGCGCCGCCGACCTCGAAACGGGGCTTTCGCAACGCGACCTACCAGCGTGAGAAAACGCTTTCTCTCACGATACACGATATCGTGGGGCAGCGCGCGGGCCGACACGAGCGCACTCCGAGCCTTCGACGTGCGCGCGGTCCGCGAAACTGCATGCCCACCCCGAGACAGTGGGGTTCTCCCGCTCGTTCGGAGTGGACGTGCAGTCTCGCGGGAGAAGCGGGACGGGAGTTGCAGATGGCTAGAACGAAGTCGGGTGTGCGACGCGGCGGCGCCACGATCGCGGATGTCGCGGCGAGGGCGGAAGTGTCGCTGTCGACCGTCTCTCGAGTGATGAACGGCAGCACCACGGTGGATGCCGCGCTCGCCGAACGGGTGCGCGAAGCCGCATCGTCCCTGGGCTATTCCGCCAGTCCGCTGGCGCGCAGCCTCGTGCTCGGCACGACTCAGACCATCGCCGTCGTGGTGCCCGACCTCGGCAACCCCACATTCCAGGGCGCGTTGCGCGGCCTCAGCGACGGAGCATCCGAGCACGGGTACCACGTGCTCGTCGCAGACTCGCACGAACAGGCCGATCAGGAGCGCGTTCTGGCACTGGATGCCCGCCGCCGCTGCGACGGCATCGTGCTGTGCGCACCGCGCATGCCGGCCGAGGAGCTCGCGGCCGTGCTGCCCCTGCTGGCGCCCGTCGTGGTGATCAACCGCATCCCGGAGCCCGCTGCCACGGCTTCGGCCGGGACGGAGGCGTCCGCTACGGAGGCGGCCGGGACGGCGGCAGCTGCAACGACGGCGGCCGGGCCAGGAACGGCCAGTGCAGGATCGGCCGCTAGGGGACCAGCAGGCACCGAGGCGGCAGGTGCGGAGGCAGCGGGTACCGATGCAGCAGGTGCGGAGGCAGCCGGCACCGAGGCGGCAGGTACCGAGGCAGCCGGTGCCGAGGCTGCAGCACCGGATACTGCCGCGAACGTCGCGCAGCGTCGCCCGGACGCCGCACCCCACGTGCCCTCCGTCGTCGCGGACTACAAGGCGGGACTGACCGCGCTGCTCGACCACCTCTACGGGCTCGGCCACCGTGACATGCTCTACCTCGCCGGCAGCCGCCAGGCCGCCTCGAACCTCAACCGGCTGGCCGCGATCCGGGAGTTCCAGGCATCCCACTCCGATGCGAGCGTCGCGACCAGCCCCTGCGGCGTCGGGTTCGAAGACGGCCACGCCTCGGCCCAGGCAGTCGTCGACTCGGATGCAACGGCGGTGCTCGCGTTCAACGACCTCGTCGCGATGGGGCTGCTGAGCGCGCTGGGCGAGCGGGGTGTTCGCGTGCCCGAGGATGTCTCGGTCACCGGATTCGACGACATCCCGTTCGCGCGCTACACGACTCCACCCCTCACGACGGCTGCCATCCCGGTGGAAGACCTCGGCGAGCAGGCGTGGCAGCGCATGTGGTCGCTGCTGGAGGGCACGGCACCCGCGCACGACCTCTCGTTCGGCCCGCACGTCATCCCCCGCGGTTCGACGGGTCCGGCGCCGCAATCACCTCGCGCCGCGCTCTCTCGTGAGACTAGGCGTGCGCGCCGAGACCAGGCGCAAGGCGCCTAGTCTCGGCCCATCCATCTAGTCTCACGTCGGTGGAGTGGATGCGCGTGCACGCGAGAGCGCGGCCGGGCTCCTCGGCGGCTGAGGGCGTGCCCTCCCCCGGTCGCGGCTCCGTCGGGCAGCACGATCGTGGCCCAGGTGCGGCGGGTGCCGGTATTGACGGGGACGCCAAAACATTTGAATCGATTCACGAGCGATCCCGACGAAATCGTCGAAGGCGGGCGCATGAGATGGCGAGGACCCGAGGCGGCGTTAAACAAACCTCGAGCGGCCGCCGCCGGCGGGGCGACCCGAACGGTGTCCGCGGTTGACGACGCAACGCTTGCGGCCTAGGTTCGAAAGAGTTATCTGAATCGTTTCAGGATGCTTTCACAAGGCGAAAGCGGGCAGTTTTTGCTACCCGAACCCGGAACGCGCCTCGCGACCAACACATGACAAGGGAGTCATCGGATGCCCCACCTCACCCACCTGCGCGTCGACCACCTCGAGAGCCCGCTCGCCCTGGCGCGCCGCACGCCGCGATTCGCGTGGTGGATCGAGGCGAGCGACTCCGAGGCCGTGGCGCAGCAGGCGTACCGCATCGTCGTGAGCACCTCGAAGGGCGAGGTCGTCGCGGATACCGGGTGGGTGGCATCCGCTGGCTCGGTCACCGTCACCGTGCCGGGCTTCGAGGGCGTACCCGGAGCGGAGTACGGGTGGGAGCTCTCCGTGCGCCTCGGCTGCAGTGGTGGCACCACCAGTGGCGACACCAGCGGCACCCGGCATCACCCCGCCGCGCACGAGCCCGGCAACGGGACCCACGACGCCCAGCCCACGGGCAACGCCGAGCCCGCCGCCCACCACGACCCGGCCGAAGAGCTGCACGCACGCGGATCGTTCGGCATCGGTCTCGACTCGTGGAACTCCCCGTGGTTCGAGCCGCAGCAGGAGCCCGTGGTCGAGGAGGGTCCGCTGGCACTGGGGCCGGAAGCGTTCGCCGAAGCAGCCGTTGCCGGTCCTCCGGCCACGCGGCTGCACCCGCCCCGCTATCTGCGCCAGGCGTTCACTCTCGACGCCGTTCCCCTGAAGGCGCGCCTGCACATCACGAGCCAGGGGGTCAACGCGCCGTCACTCAACGGGGTACCGGCGAGTGACGGTCTGCTCGCGCCGGGCTACGAGAGCTACCAGCACGCGATCTCGGTGCACACACACGATGTCACCGGGCTTCTAGGCGCCGGCGAGAACGTGCTCGGCGTCGTGCTGGGCGACGGTTGGTACGCGGGTCGCATCTCGATCCTCGGCCGCAGCACACAGTACGGGCGCATCCTGCGGGCGACATGGCGGCTCGAGGTCGAGTATGCGGATCGCTCAACGACCATGGTGACTCCCGACCACACGGTACGCAGCTCGCGCGGGCCGATCGACTGGTCGGACATCTTCATCGGCGAACGCCACGACGCGCGGCTTGCCGTCGACGGATGGGACGCGTCCGGTTTCGACGCATCGGCGTGGCAAGCGGGCCGCGTGCTGCCTGCGAATGCGGAAGAGGTCGCCGTGGCACTGGTGCCCTTCACCGGGGAGCCGATCCGGCGGGTGCGGGAGTTGCCGGTGGCGAGCATCCTCTCCACCCCGGCCGGTGAGACGGTGCTCGACTTCGGCCAGGTGATCGCCGGCCGGGTGCGGATGACCGTGCGCGGCGACGCGGGAACGGTAGTGCGCCTAGAGCACACCGAGGTCGTGGATGCCGATGGCAACTTTCTCGACAACATCCTCGGCGTCAACAAGGACCAGGCCGACGAGTACGTGCTCGCGGGCGACCCGCACGGCGAGACATGGGAGCCCCTGTTCACGTTCCACGGGTTCCGGTTCGTCAAGCTCGTCGGCTACCCCGGCGATCCCCGGGCGGAGGATTTCACCGCCGTCGTGATCGCGAACGATCTGGAGCAGACGGCGTCATTCTCCTCGTCGGATGCCCGCCTCGACCGACTCGTCGAGAACACCGTCTGGTCGCAGCGCTCGAACTTCCTCGCAGTGCCGACCGACTGCCCGCAGCGCGAACGTGCCGGATGGACCGGCGACCTGCAGATCTTCGCACCGACCGCCGCGACCCTCATGGGTGTCGCAGCGTTCCTCGACCGCTGGCTGGCGAACGTGCGGATCGACCAGCGCGCCCACGACGGCGTCGTGCCCATCATCGTGCCGCTACCACCCGCGATGGACGATCCTGTGGCGTCCGACGACGGCCTCTTCGACATTCGGGCGGCGGCCGGGTGGGGCGACGCCATCACGATCGCACCGTGGGCGCTGTACCGGCACTACGGCGACATCCGCTTCCTCGCCGACAACCTCGAAGCCATGCGCGCCTGGGTCGACCACCAGACCGCGAGCGCCGCCGACGTGCTGCCCCCGAGACTGCAGGATGCCGCACTCGCCGACCGGCAGCGAGCGAACCATGCACTGCTGTGGAACGGCCCGTTCAACTTCGGCGACTGGCTCGCGCCTTCGACCCTTGTCGGTGGAGACGACGAGTTCCAGGCGATGATGAACGCCCCGCGACTCACCGCGGAGCTCACCGGCCCGCTCTTCCAGCTGCTCTCGCTCGACCTGCTCGCCGATGCCGCGTCCGAGCTCGGCGACGACGGGCTGGCGGATGCCTGCCGTGAGCACGCGCAGAAGGTGCGCGCCGCCTTCGTCGCAGAGTATGTGGAGCCGGATGGCCGCATCCGCCCCGACCTGCAAGGCATCTACGTGCTCGCGCTGGCCTTCGACGCGGTACCGGCCGACCGGCGGCAACGCGTGGTGGACCGGTTGGTCGCGCTGATCCACGAGGCCGGAGACCACCTCGACACCGGATTCGTCTCGGTTCCCTACCTGCTCGACGTGCTGTGGGAGAACGGTCACCGCGACCTCGCCCGCACGCTGCTGCACCAGGACACGGCGCCGTCGTGGTTGTACGAGGTGGAGCACGGCGCCACGACCATCTGGGAGACGTGGCACGCGGTGCACGAGGACGGCACCGTCGACCGGGTCTCGATGAATCACTACGCCTTCGGATGCGTCGTCGACTGGATGATGCGTCGCATCGCCGGCATCGACCTCATCGAGCCGGGCTACCGCCGGGCGCGCATCGCACCCGATCTCGACGGTCGGCTCGAGAGGTGCCGCGCGCATGTCGACACGCCGTATGGCCGTCTCGCCGTCGAGTGGAGCCGGCGGGATGACGGCGCCTCGGTCACCGTGACCGTTCCGGTCGGCATCAGCGTCGATGTCGAGCTGCCGGAGGGATGGTCCGCAGCGGGCCGGCGCACGCTCGGTCACGGCATGCATCGGCTGGATGCCCGGCCGCTCGTCACGGCGCGAGCTCCGGCGCTCCGGCGGAACTTCTGAGCGACACGCCGTCACGGACCCGCGACCCGCCGCCGGCACCGGCGCCGGATCTCCGCAGGAGCGCACGGCCGAAGCCCGACAGACAACACCGAACAACGAACACACCGAGCAACGCACACAGAGAAAGAGTGAATACACCATGACATGGCACGCGCAGATGATCGCGCCCGACTCGGACTTCGATTCAGCGCCGCTGCTTCGCACCGAGTTCGACCTCGAGAAGGGGCACGGAGCGGTCTCCCGTGCCACGCTCACGCTCACCGCGAGGGGAATCGTCGAGGCCTGGCTGAACGGACGAGCCGTCTCCGACGACGTGCTGACGCCGGGGTGGAGCAGCTACGAATGGCGGCTCCGCTACGCGAGATACGACGTGACGGGGCTGATCGAAGATCACACGGCCATCGCCCTCGCGCTGGGCAAGGGCTGGTTCGGCGGGCGTCTCGGCTGGAGCGGCCGTGGCTGGTTCTACGGTTCGGAGCTCAGCGCGTTCGCGCAGCTCGAGATCGAGTTCGCCGACGGCAGCCACCAGCTCGTCACCACGAACGACGACTGGACGAGCGGCCCGGGCGCGGTGCTCGCCAACGATCTGTACGACGGTGAGACCATCGACGCGCGGCGCCTCGAAGACGCGTGGAAGAACCCGGGATTCACCGCCGACGACTGGGTGGGCGTGCACGCCGTCGACTTCGACACCTCGCTGCTCGCCCCCTACATCGGTCCGAGCGTGAAGCGCTGGAACGAGCTTCCGGTCGCCGAGGTGATCACCTCGCCGTCGGGCAGGACGCTTCTCGACTTCGGACAGAACCTGGTCGGATGGCTGCGCCTGCGCGCGCAGGGACCCGCCGGAGCCGAGATCACAGTGCGGCACGCCGAAGTGCTCGAGCACGGCGAACTCGGAACGCGCCCTCTGCGCACGGCCCGGGCGACGGACCGCTTCATCCTCAGCGGAGGCGAGGACGAGTTCGAGCCGACGTTCACCTTCCACGGATTCCGCTACGCAGAGATCAGCGGGTGGCCGGGCGAGTTCGATCCCGCGGCCGTCACCGCCGTCGTCATCGGCTCCGAGCTGACGCGCATCGGCACCATGACGACATCCGATCCGCTGCTCGACCAGTTCCATCGGAACGTGGTGTGGGGCATGCGCGGCAACTTCGTCGACGTGCCGACGGACTGCCCGCAACGCGACGAGCGTCTCGGCTGGACCGGCGACATAGCCGCCTTCGCGCCGACCGCGGCCTTCCTCTTCGACGTCGATTCGTTCCTCTCCGACTGGCTCGTCGACCTCGACCTGGAGCAGCAGCACCACGACGGCATCGTCGGATTCGTCATTCCCGACGTGCTCAAGTTCGCCGACCGCGAGCGGCCGAGTGAGTCCGGTCCGATCGATGCGACCGCGATCTGGAGCGACGCCGCGGTCTGGGTGCCGTGGACGCTCTACCAGGCCTACGGCGACACCGACGTGCTCCGGCGCCAGTTCGGGTCGATGGCATCCCACGTGCACCGAGTCGAGTCCCTGCTCTCGGCGAACGGCGTCTGGGACGGCAACTTCCAGTTCGGCGATTGGCTCGACCCCGATGCCCCGCCGGACGACCCGGCACGCGCGAAGGCCGACAAGGGCGTCGTCGCCACGGCATCCGCCTACCGCTCCGCCCGCATCGTCGCCGACGTGGCCGAGGTGCTGGGCCTGCCCGACGAGCACGCCGAGTTCGACCGGATCGCCAACCGTCTGCATCAGGCGTTCAACGACGAGTACGTCGGCCAGCAGGGCGTGGTGAAGAGCGACTGCACCACGGTGTACTCGCTGGCCATCGTGTTCGGGCTGCTCAGCCCCGAGCACGAGGAGTTCGCCGGCCGTCGTCTCGCCGAGCTCGCCCAGCAGGCCGGCTACCGCATCTCGACCGGCTTCGCCGGCACACCGTTCATCACGGATGCCCTGACCAAGACCGGTCACGTCGAGGATGCCTATCGAATGCTTCTCGAGCGCGAATGCCCGTCGTGGCTGTACCCGGTGACGATGGGCGCAACGACGGTCTGGGAACGCTGGGATTCCATGCTGCCCGACGGCACCATCAACCCGGGTGAGATGACCAGCTTCAACCACTACGCGCTCGGCGCCGTCGCGGACTGGATGCACCGCGTCGTCGGCGGGATCGCCCCGCTGACGCCCGGCTATTCCTCCGTACTGGTCGCGCCGCAGCCCGGTGGCGGCCTCACCGACGTGCAGACCGCGCTCGAGACGCGCCACGGCCGCGTCGCCGTGCACTGGACGCTGGCTGACGGGCAGTTCACAGTGGATGCCGAGCTGCCCGACGGCGTGACAGGCGCACTCCGCCTTCCCGGGCAGGAGGACCGACCACTGACCTCCGGGCGGACGACGGCTACCGTGCGGCTACCGGCATCCTGACGCCCGCGATCCTGACTGCGCCACTTCTTCGCGTCTGCGCCGGCCCTTCTGGCGCAGACACCGAGAAGTGGCGCAGTCGATTCGACTCAGCCTGCGAGTTCCCGGCGCAGGGCTGCGAGCTGCGCCTCGGTGGGTGGGTCGAGCGCCACGCGCGACGGGCCGGCAGGCAGGCCGCGCATCGCTGCGGACGCCTTGAGCAGACGGATGTCGCCCGCGCCGACCGACTCGACGGCGCGATCGATGGCCGGCTGGAAGGATGACGCGTCCTCCCCTGCGTTGAGCGCAGCCGCGGCCGCCACGAACGGCTCCGGGAACACGCCGCACACCCCGGAGACGACACCGGCACCGCCGGCGGCCGCCAGGCGCACCAGATCGACGTCGTTCCCGGCGAGCACGCGGAACCCCGCAGGCACCGACCGGATGTATTCGATCACCTGTACGGTCGAGAGGCCGGAGATCTTCGCCCCGACGATGCCAGGGATGCCTGCCAGCGCCGCCAGCTCGAGCGGGGACACCGTAGTGGTGGCACGTGCCGGGAACACGTACACGTAGAACTCGGCCTGCGGCACAGCGGTGGTCAGTTGCTGATAGTAGTCGGCGACGGCGACTGGTCCGGCCGTTTGGTAGAACGGGGTGATCGCGGCCAGTCGTGTCGCTCCGAGGCCGTAAGCCGCCCGAGCGATCTCAACCGCTTGCCGCGCGGTCGCGGCGCCGACATGCGCGTAGACGCCGTCCGCGCCGAAAACGTCGAGCGCGCACTCGATGACCGCCATCCGTTCGCCGTCGTCGAGCGCCGTGAACTCGCCCGTCGTGCCCGGTGTGAAGACGGCGTGCACGCCGGATGCCCCGATCGCCTCGAACAGCACTCGGGTGCCGGGCACGTCGAGTTCGCCGTCTTCACCGAACGGCGTGATCGGCGCGCAGACCAACTCGATCATGCCGAAGCCTCCCAGCGCAGCACTGGCACGGTCAGCAGCCCCGACCGCAGCCCGTCGGCGGCGTGCTCGACGTCTTGCATGCGGAACCGCACGCCGTATCGCGCGTAGGATGCCGCGACATCCGCCTCGAGACGCCGCACGGCATCCGGCGCGGCGAGCGCTGCGGCCGTCGCGTTGCCGACGCTGATGCGCAGCACGTTGTCGCCTCGGCGGAGCGCTTCGGTCACCTCCAGACGATAAGGCGGTGCATAGAGCGTGCCGCACTCCACATCGTTCAACGCGACGACGGCGATCTCGCGGATGGGCGGCTCCACCATGGCGCGGAACGATGCCCCGCGCATTCCGCGCTCCGCCCCGTCACCAACGCGCACCGGCGCAGCGTCACCGAAATCGAGCTCGGCGCATGCGGGCGGTTCGTCACCCCAGAGGGCGCCGGCATCGAACACGAGCTCGTACGTCGCCATGCCCGCGAAGCGTGGGCGGTCGTCGGTCCAATCGTGCGGAAGCACGACGGGGGCCGCATCGTCGCCGGGGAACGTCACGGTCCACGGCCTTCCCTCGACGCCGAGCGGATGCTCTCCCCTGGTCCGCCCGCCGGGTTCCGGTGGCCGCGCGGCTGCCGCGTTCTGACCCGCGTGCTCATCAGTGAGCACGAGCACGGCAGCCTCGTAGGGCGCCAACTCGAGTGGGGCGACAGCCCCCTCGCCCTCGTCGGTCACGCGTGTGCTCTGCGGGTCCCAAAGCTGCCAGCTCGCCCCGGTCGCACGCGGCGCCACCGAGAACCGGCGGGTGTGAACGCCCGTGTTGGCGACGAAGTAGACGTCGATGCCGTCGATGCGACGGTGCACGAACCCGATGTCGGCGCAGGGCGGCTCGATGCGGAGGTCCGGGGTCGCATCGGCGCGGAGCTCGGCCCCAAGCTCCTCATCGGCGACCACGCGCCAGCCCGACGCCGGTTCGGTTGCCACGTCGGCGGCGGCGTTTCCTTCGGTTTCCGGCAGCGCCGTACCGGTCCCCTGCGACGACGCGGCGAACTCGGGTCGCACCTCGATCACGACACCCCCGGCCGCGCACACGTTGCGAAGCCAGGCGCGCGCGCTCTCGGGCAGACGGTCGACGTGCGGCAGCACCACCGGGCCCGTAGACGCGACTGTGGCGGGATCGAGTGTTTCGAGCATCCGGTCGTCGACGAGATCGAAGTCGAAGCCGGCGTCGCGGATCGCGGCCGGGATCGCATCTCCGATGATCGCCCGCGCAGTGCGCCACAGGTCGAGCGATCCGCCCTGGGCGAGTCCGAGCACGTTGTACGCGTCGGCGGACGGCAGGTAGAGCGTCACGTCGGCGACCGGCCGGCCCTGTCGGAGCAGCCAGCACAGCCTGGTCAGATATGCGGTGAGCGCCGGCATGGCCGGCCACCACGCGTTGCGGTCGTCGAGCGCCCCGGATGCGTAGAACAGTCTCCCGAGACCAGCGCTCGGCGGGGACGCGGGCTTCGCGCCGGAGTCTGAGCCGGGCTCAGCGCTGGCGTTCGACGCGGTCGGCGAAGCCGGCCACCCGTGCCCGATCAGGTGGTTCACGCCGAGCAGGAAGTGCTCGTGCGCCTCGCCCTTGAGGTCGAGCGGAGTCGCGCGCAGCGACGGCGAGTGCACCCAGGTCCAGGCTTCGGCCGAGACGATGTCGCGACCCAGACGGTGCGCGGCGGATGCCGCCCACCGCGTCTGCGTCACACCTCGCCAGCCCCATCCCTCGCCCTCGATGATGTCGACCCGGCGGTACGCGCTGAGCCGGGTGAGCGGAACTCCGTAGTTCTGCACCCGGAACGGCACACCGCGCTGCGCGGCCCACTCGCGGATGATGCCGAGGAAGTTCTCTTCGAACAGGTCGGAGAGCGTCTCGTAGAACTCGGCGCGGAACCGATCCGTGCCCACTGCCTCGAAGCGGAGCTTCCAGAGCTCGTCGAGCGGATCGCGCGAACGTCGCGCTCGGAACGCGTTCTGAAGCCCCGGCGTCCAGTCCGCGTCGTAAGCCTCCAGGCTGTCGCAGAATACCGATCCGATCCGCTCGCCACCGACCGCGTCGAAGAGCGGATCGGCCACCGCCCGAAGATGGTCGCGCACCGCAACGGCCGAGTAGTGGTCGAGCACCGGCCCTTCCGCTCCGACCGCCGCACGCTTGACCTGCTGCCCGGTCGGCACCGACCACGCGATCGCGACGAGCCGCGGGCTGCGTCCTGCGCCGACGAGCAGGGCGCCGTCTCCTGTCCCGAGCCGATCGAACGAGACCGGCGGCTCCTGCAAAGAGCCCTCGCCGAGGTACGCCGCAACGAACTCCTCACCTGGCCAGCGCGACTCGATGCCGATACGCAGCTCGTCGCCGCCGATCTCGCGCACGTCCCAGATCAGCCGACGCGAGGCGGTCTCGGCCGTGATGTGCGGTCCGCCGAACGACCATCCGCTGCCGAGCGTGAGGTCGAACCGAAGGCCGAGCGATGCCGCAGTGTCGGCCGCGAAGCGCAGATCGCTCAGAAACGCCTCGGAGAGGAACGGATGCTCGACCCGGCTGAGCGGATAAACGTACGCCACTTCCACCCCACCGAGCCCGGCATCGGCGACCGCCTTCAGCTGGCGCACGATGTCGGTGCGCTCGATGTCGGGTCCGAACCACCACCAGCGCATCATGGGTCTCGCCTCAGGTGCCGGTGCGGCGAATCCCGCCAGGAGGTCTGCGGCTGTCGTCATGGGCTCTCTCCTTCGTGAGTCGAACGGCGCGCCGAAGTACAACATCCGGGTAAGCGCTCTCCATCATGAAACGATTCACGCCAGAGGTCAACGGGCGCCCTCGACCTCGACGAACGGTTACCGGATCGTGACGACCAAAGATGGTTAACGCTTGACCACCCCCTTCGGAGCACCGTATGGTTCGAGTTATTGAATGGTTTCAATTGCCATTCGAAGAATTCCCCGTGGCGAGCGGAACGGACCGACTCGCATTACAAGGAGGTAACGGGATGAAGTTCTCCCCTCTGCGGCGCGCCCTGGTGGCCACCGCATCAGTCGCCGCCGTCGCCCTTACGCTTTCGGGCTGCAGCGGCTTCGGAAGCACCGGCTCGAACTCCGGCGCCAAGGTGACCATCACCTATCTCACCGGAAACGATGCAATCGACACCGCCCAGGGCAAGGCGCTGATCGCCGGGTTCGAGAAGAAGTACCCGAACGTGCACGTGAAGATGGACACGCAGCCCACCGGGACTCAGGGCGACAACCTCATGAAGACGAAGCTGTCGACCAAGACGATGGACAACGTCTTCCACTACAACTCAGGCTCGCTGTTCCAGGCGCTCAACCCGAAGACCAGCATGGTCGACCTCAGCGGCGAGAGCTGGGTGAACGACCTCGACAAGAACTTCAAGCAGGTCGTCTCCGTCGACGGCAAGATCTACGGCGCGCCACTGGCCACATCTCAAGCCGGCGGCATCCTCTACAACAAGAAGATCTATCAGCAGCTCGGCCTTTCGATCCCGACCACATGGGACGAGTTCATCGCGAACAGCAAGAAGATCCAGTCCTCCGATCCCAGCGTGGCGCCGATCCTTCAGTCGTACGGCGACACCTGGACGAGCCAGCTTCTGGTGCTCGGCGACTTCGCCAACATCAACAAGCAGGATCCGAGCTGGGCGAAGAACTACACCAACAACACAGGCAACGCCAAGTACGTTAATCCTCCGGCGTTCGAGGGCTTCCAGCACACGTCGGAGATCGTCGCCGATGGGCTGGTCAACAAGGATTACGCCTCGATGACGAATGCCCAGGCGATGGATGCGCTCGCCACCGGCAAGGGCGCCCAGTACCCGATGCTGACCGGCGCCATGGCAACGGTTCAGCAGGACAACCCGGGCAACATGAACGACATCGGCGTCTTCCCGATCCCGTCACCGGACGCGAAGTACACATCGCTGACGCTGTGGGAGCCGAACGCGCTGTATATCGCGAGCACGACGACCGGCGACAAGTTGCAGGCCGCGAAAGACTTCGTGGCATTCGCCAACTCGTCTCAGGGCTGCACGATCCAGAACCAGACGGGCGCCGCGGCGGGCCCGTACGCGACCAGCGCGTGCAAGCTCCCGTCGAACGCTCCGGACTTCATCAAGGATGTGCAGACCTACATCAAGGAGGACAAGGCCAGCCCGGCGCTCGAGTTCCTCTCGCCCATCAAGGGGCCGAACCTCGAGACCATCCTCATCGGCGTCGGTTCCGGCACGACGACCGCGGCGGTGGGTGCGCAGCAGTACGACCAGGACGTGAAGGCTCAGGCTCAGCAGCTCGGTATCAAGGGTTGGTGATCCGCCCCCTGCCGTAAGGATTCAACGAGAGCGGGGGCCGACGTCGCATATCGTCGGCTCCCGCTCTCTCAGCAAGGGAGTGCGTATGACCACCGCATCCATGACCATCGACCCGGCCGCCCCGACGAGGGCACCGCGCAGGTCGAGAAGCGATCGACACGGAATCCGTAGCCCGTATCCGTCATGGTTCTATATCCCGGCGGGCGTGCTGTACCTGATCTTCTTCGCGCTGCCGACGTTCTCGTCGTTCTACTTCGCCCTGACCAGGTGGACCCTGTTCAATCAGACGTTCATCGGCTTCGGCAACTTCGTGCAGTTCTTCCAGACGCCGGCACTCACCCAGGGCTTCGTCAACACGTTCATCTACGGCTTCGTCACCTCGGCGGCCAAAGTCGTGCTCGGCCTTGCGCTCGCCCTTCTCTTGACGGGCGCCACTTACGGTCGGGGCTATCTGCGGGCCGTCGTGTTCTTCCCTGTGCTGGTCTCGACAGTGGGCGTCGGCCTCACGTTCAAGGCACTTCTCGACCCGTTCCACGGCGTGGTCAACCAGGTGCTCGGGTTCTTCCACCTCCCGCAACCCGGCTGGTACACCGACCCCCACCTCGCCCTGCTGACGGTCGCCGGCGTCGATATCTGGAAGGGCGTGGGAATCGCCACGCTCATCTTCATGGCCGGCATCGTCGCGATCCCCTCCGAGTACTTCGAAGCAGCCCGGGTGGATGGCGCAGGGTCGTGGAACGTGTTCCGCAACATCACGCTCCCGCTCGTGCGGCCTGCGATGGCGACGGTGATCATCCTCTCGCTCATCGGCGGTCTACGATCCTTCGACCTGATCTGGGCCATGACCAACGGCGGGCCGGGCTTCTCCAGCGACGTCATCGCATCCGTGATCTACAAGCAGTACCAGGCCGGATTCTTCGGCCTGTCCACCGCGGGCAACGTCATCCTCTTCCTGGTCGTCACCGCGATCATGCTCCCCGTTCAATGGTTCCTCAATCGAAAGGAGGCGGACCTGTGACCGCGACCAGGGCCATCACCACAGCTCCCGGGAGCGGCCGGCGTCTGCATCCGCCCCGGCGTCCCATGACCGCCCGCCGGTTCGCAAGGAAGTACCTCGTCGGAATCATCGCGATCCTCGTCTCGATCGTCGTGTTCCTGGTGCCGTTCATCTTCGTCGTGCTACAGGCGGCGAAGGACCCGAAAGAGGCCGGACTCATGGGGTTCAGCCTTCCGAGCACCTGGCAGGTCGGGCAGAACTTCTTCGAGGTCATCCAGACGAACAACTATCAGTTGCTGGCGGCCTTCATCAACAGCTTCATCCTGACGATCGCGAGCGTGGCCATCATGGTCGTCTTCTCGGCGATGTGCGGATACCTGTTGCACCGAAGGAAGACGAGGCTCAACCCGCTCGTCAACTTCCTTGTGCTCGCCGGCCTCATCGTGCCGCCGGCGGTCGTCCCCACCATCTGGGTGCTGCAGGGCATCGGGATGTTCGACACGTTGCCTGGCATGATCCTGATCGAGGCGACGCTCGGGCTCTCGTTCTCGATCCTTCTGTTCCGGGCGTTCGTCGCGACGATCCCCCGCGAGCTCGACGAAGCGGCGATCATCGACGGAGCCGGGCCGATGCGGCTGTTCTTCCAGGTCATCCTGCCGCTCCTGCGACCCGTGGTCATCACGGTCGTCGTCGTGCAAGCGGTCGCCGTGTTCAACGACTTCACGGGACCGCTGTACTTCCTGCCGAGCAGCGCCAACCCGACCGTGCAGCTGACGCTCTACAACTTTCAGAGCCAGGCCGTGAGCCAGTACAACCTGCTGTTCATGAACATCCTGCTCATCACGATTCCGCCGTTGATCATGTACATCTTCTTCAACCGTCAGATCGTGGCCGGCATGACCAGTGGTGCCGTGAAGGGATGATCGGCGCAGGCGCGGTCGGGCCGACACACGACCGCGCCGACCGGAAGCCGATCAGAAGTACTCGGCGGGCGCGCCTCCCCGCAGCCACGTGAGTTCGTTGTCCCGGATGAACGTCGAGAGCGCCTCGTCGGGCGTGACCCCGGCGCCGAGCCACTCCATCAACTGATCCAGCAGGTCGGAGGCGCTCTCCTGCCCTGGCTCACGCACGGCGCGGTCCCACGCCGGAACGAAGCCGTCCGGAGTCGGCACGGACCGCACGAGTTTCGCGATGTACTTGGGGCCGGGCATGAGCACGTGCGCAGCGGCGAGCGCGGCACGCGCGGCGGCCAGCGTGAGGTGTACGGATGCGTGGCGCACGAGGAACTCATCGCCACGTTCAGCTCCCTGCACGAGGAAGTAGCCACCGTAAAGCCGTGCCTGCGCGACGTGCGATCGCACGCGCTCATTCCATGCGGCATCCGGAAGCGCTGAGATGCTCGTCACCAACTCGTCGAACCCGGGCTCGCGGGAGTACACGACGCGGGCTCCGGCGAAAGACGCGCGAGTCGGGTCGTCGCCGCGCTCGACCGCGGCTCGCAGGTAGGAGGGGCTCGACACCTTGACGTCGATGTACGAGCCGGGGTAGTCGAGGCCGTGACGGTCGGTCCACGCGAACCTGCCGACATCCGTCTCGCGGGTGAACCGCTCGTCAGTGACGACGAGGTACACGTCGATGTCGGAGTCCTCGCGCTCGGAGCCCCTGGCGAGAGAGCCGACCAGAATGACGGCGAGCACGTCGGGATCGCGTCGCACGCCGTCGATGTACGCGACGAGTGCTCGGTCGTGGTGCTCCATGTTGGTTCCTTTCGTGATGTCCGTGATCGCCTCCGGCTGGTTCGGCCGCAGGGCGCCGCCGGCTATTGCGCCATGTGTCCCGGATTGCGCCACCTCTTCTGGCGCAATCCGTGAGAAGTGGCGCAGTCGCAGGGCGGTCGCGATCGCGCATGCGCGGGAGCGGGCACGAGCGGGAGAGCGAGCGGGCCGGCTCAGCCGGCGGTCGACTCCCGCACGACGAGCTCGGGCTGGTAGACGATCTGCTTCGGCTCGAAACCCTCGCCCTGTTCCGCCTCGCCGAGCAGCAGGTCGACGGCGGTGTGACCGATGAGTGCGGCCGGCTGCCGCATCGAGCTGAGCGGAACGGTGGCGGCTGCGGCGAAGTCGATGTCGTCGTAGCCGATGATCGCGAGGTCGTGGGGCGGGCGCATGCCCGCTGCGATCGCCGCCTGCAGCACGCCGATCGACACCAGGTCGTTCGCGGCGAGCACGGCATCCGGACGCCGGGATGCCTCACGCGCCAGCAGTGCGGCTCCCGCCTCGGCGCCCGCTCGCACGGTCAGCGACGAGGTGGGCACGTACTCCAGGGCTGCGCCGGCACGTTCGGATGCCGCGATCCGCGCCCCGGAGAGACGGTCTGTGACCTGCCTGATCGAGTCGGGGCCGCCCACGAAGGCGATGCGGCGGCGGCCGGTCTCGATCAGGTGTTCCACCGCGCTGCGGCCGCCGGCCACGTCATCCACGGCCACCGAGGAGAAGCTGCGGTCCGGCGCCTCGCGGTCGACGAGCACGACGGGGATGCCCCGATCTCGCGTCTTGCGCAGCCTCGGCAGATCGTCGGCGACCGGGCTGATCAGCACGCCGTGCACCCGCTGCTCCTCGAACAGGTCGAGGTAGGCGCTCTCGCGCGACGTCGCCTCGTCGCTATTTCCGAGCAGGATCGAGAATCCCTCTTCGGATGCCCGGCCCTCGGCACCGCGCGTCACATCGGTGAAGAACGGGTTGCCCACGTCGAGCACGATCAAGCCGATGCTCCTGCTGCGGCCCGCCCGCAGTTGACGTGCCGCGTCGTTGCGCACGAATCCGAGATCGGCGATCGCCGCGTTGACGCGCTCCACCGTGGGCGCCGCGACGCGCTCGGGACGGTTGAGCACGTTCGAGACGGTGCCCACCGAGACGCCGGCCGCGATCGCGACGTCGCGCACACTGACCATGAGAGACCTCCTGACGCCCGGACAGACGCCTGCGCCTACACGTCCGACGCATCGTCGTAACAACTGAAACGAATCATCTCACGCAGGCCGCTGGAGGCGAATGACGCACTACGCGCCGCGAGGGCGAAGACTCGTCGCCCTCGCGAGACCCGTTCGAGAAAGTTCACGCAAACGGATTTGCCGTCAGGCGAGAACGTGGTATGTTCGCGATGTGTTACCGGTTACACATCGCGAACACCGCATCTCTCCAGTGGCATAGCCGGCATTGGCAAGGGTACGGAGGGCGACTCGGACAGTGTTGGCTTGCCTGGCCGCGATGGCTCGAAGACCGGAGTCGGGTCGAGCGATTCCCGTAGCTCAGGGAGATGTCGGAACAACTAAGGCAGCGCTTGCCTGAAACGTTTCGATTGGTCCGAACCATAGCCGCTCTCAAAGGCCGCGTCGCCCGCAATGAAGCGCCCCAAGGTAATGCACCAGAACCGTACGCACGAGAAGCGAACGAACAACGAAAGGATCCTGATGGAGATCGAGAAGAAGTCCCTGGACCGGCGCATGTTCCTGCGCGGCGCGCTTGCCGCCGCGGTCGCCGTCCCGATCACTGTCTCGCTCGCGTCCTGCTCCAGCAGCGGTGGCAGTGGCGGTGGCAGCACGGGCGCGGCGTCGTCGTCGAACCCGTTCGGCATCAAGGAGAGCTCGAGCATCGAGGCCGTGATCTTCAACGGCGGCTACGGCTACGACTACGTCACCTTCGCGGCGAACCTCGTCGACAAGGAGTGGAAGACGAAGTCGAAGGTCACCCCGCAGACGAACATCGCGCAGTCGCTGCAGCCTCGCTTCGTCGGTGGCACCCCGCCGGACCTGATCGACAACTCGGGCGCGAACGCTATCGGCTTCAACACGATCCTGACGAGCCTCGAGACCCTCGATGACGTGTTCACTGCGAACAACTACGAGGGCAAGAAGATCTCCGACACGCTGTACCCGAACGCGAAGACGCCGGGTACGTTCAGCAACAAGTTCGTCGCGATGAACTACGTGATGAACATGTTCGCCATCTGGTACTCGGCCACCCTGTTCGAGGAGAACGGCTGGACCCCGCCGAAGACGTGGGACGAGGCCACCGAACTGGGCGCCAAGGCGAAGGCGAAGGGCAAGTACCTCTTCGTCTGGGGCAAGGAGGCTGCGACCTACTGGCTCACGCTCGCTCTGGACTCGGCCATCAAGGAGGGCGGCATGGACGTGCTGAACTCGGTCAACAACCTGGAGAAGAACGCCTGGTCGCAGAAGCCGATCCAGGATGTCTTCAACGCGCTGGAGAAGATCGTCTCGCTGGGCTACTTCATCCCCGGTGGCGCCGGAACGCAGTTCACGGCGGCGCAGGCGAAGTGGAGCAACGACCAACAGGCCATCCTGTACGCATCCGGCGCCTGGATCGAGAACGAGATGAAGAAGGCGACCGCGCCGAACTTCAAGATGACCGGTGCTCCTGAGCCGACCGTGACGTCGAGCCCGAAGATGCCGTACGAGGCGCTGCGCGCCGCGGCCGGCGAGCCGTACATCGTTCCCTCCAAGGGCAAGAACGTCGCAGGCGGCAAGGAGATCATGCGTGCCATGCTCTCCAAGGACTCCGCGACGAATTTCACCAAGACCCGACTGGCGCTCACTGTGGTCAAGGGCCTGGTGCCGTCCGACGGTTTCGGATCGACGGCACTTGTCTCGCAGTCCAAGATGCTCGACGCCGCTGGTAGCAATGTGTTCGACTACGAGTTCGTCAACCTGTACGGTCTCAACACCGACCAGCTCGTGATCTGGAACTCGTTCCTGTCCGGGCAGGCCACCGTTGCGCAGCTGACGCAGCAGATGCAGGCGATCTCGGACAAAGCCGCGGCATCCAAGTGACGCATACGACCTTCGCTGCATGGGCGGGCGGGTAATGCTGCCTTCCCATGCAGTGATGGAACTTGTGCGGCAGCAGCGCGCTTCCCCAAGTACCCCATCACCGGGGCTGCCGTATCGAGTGTCGGGTTCGGAAGGCGCACTCACCGCCGCAGTCGTTCAGTGCTTGCAAGAGACGCGAAGGATGTGAGTGCCGATGGTCACCGTTTATGACGTGGCGGAGCGAGCTGGTGTCTCGGTGGGCACCGTTTCCCGCCTTCTGTCGGGCCGCGGGTACGTGGGAGCTGCCTCCCGTCATCGAATTGAGACAGCGATCAACGAACTCAACTTCGTTCCTAACAGGGCAGCTCAGAGTTTGACCACCAAGCGCACAGGCCTTGTCGGGTTCCTCGTCTCCGACCTCGACAATCCCTTCGTCGCCGAACTCGCCCAAGCTGTCAACGACCGGGCAGCAGCAGAGGGGCACACTCTCGTGATCTGCACAGCGAACAGCCCCGAAGAACGTACGAGGGCGGTCGACACGCTCAGGCAACACAGCATCGACGGTCTGATCGTGTCGCCTCCCGAATCACCGGAACTCAACGCGAAGTTGATCGACTTGCGCAGACAAGGCCTTCCGGTCGTCGGGATCGGTCTGCGTCTCGACCCACCGACAGCAGATGTGGTCAGCACGGATACGAAGTTGGGCGCCAAGGCTGCGATGGAGCATTTGCTCGAATTGGGACACCGGCGGATAGCGTTCGTCGCCGATGAGTCGAAGTCCACGACGACCAGCGGCCGCATGCTCGGATACCGAGAATCGCTCACGTCGGCCGGGATTCGGTTCCACCATGATTACGTCTACAAGGGACCGCTCACCCGCGCCACAGGGTTTCGTGCGGCGAGGGCATTCGAGCAACTCGGTCAGCCGCCCACCGCCATTTTTGCGTCGAACGACGCGGTCGCCCTGGGTGTTCTTCAAGCGGCGTTCGCGTCCGCCATCCGTGTGCCGGACGAACTTTCCGTCGTGGGATTCGACGATGTCGATCTCGCACAACATGCGGTCCCCCCATTGACGACCGTTGCCCAACCCAAGTCAGAGATGGGTCGAACCGCTGCCGATCTGATTCTGCAAAGGCTCAGGGGCGGGGCCCCCTCCGCTCCGATTGAACGGATCCTTCCCTGCACGCTCGTGACACGATCGTCAACCGGTCCGGCAGCGTGACGCGGCGCTTGATCTTCAAAATCCGGAAAACGTCGAACCACCCTGGAAAGGTGAATGAATTGGCCAAGCTCGATGTCGATAGCGACAGGTTCGAAGACAAGCTGTCCGGCTGCTGGACCGGAAAGAACTGCGGCGGCACGCTCGGCACGCCCTTGGAGCGCCAGCATGGGCAACGCGAACTCTTCGACGTCTGGTGGTACCCGGAGCTGCCCGACGAAGGTGGGATGCCGAACGACGATCTCGAACTCCAACTGGTGTGGCTCAAGGCGCTCGAAGAGGTCGGCCCGGGCCTCAACGCCCGTGACCTCGGACGCTATTGGCTGGACCACGTGGGCTACAACTTCGATGAGTATGGGCTATCGAAGACGAACCTTCGCCTCGGCCTCTACCCGCCGGCCAGCGGCTTTCACAACAACTGGTTCCGTGACTGCATGGGGTGTCCAATACGGTCGGAGATATGGGCATGCGTCGCGCCCGGGCATCCTCGAATCGCCGCACGTTACGCATACATGGATGCGATCTGCGATCACGCAGGGGGCGAGTCCGTCTACGGCGAGCTGTTCAATGTCGCCATCGAATCGGCGGCATTCGTGGTCGGCGACGTCCCGAAGCTCCTCGAGATCGGCTTGTCGTACGTACCCGAGGACACCCAGACGTACGCGGCGATCCGTGCGGCAATGACCGCCCACGCCGCGGGAGTGAGCTGGCAATCGGCACGAAATCTGGTGTTGGAGGCTACTCCGCACTACAACGCGCAATACTCCCCCATCAACATGGGGTTCCAGGTCATCGGGCTGCTCTACGGTACCGACTTCGGTGATTCCCTCTGCAAAGCAGTCAACTGCGGTTATGACACGGACTGCACCGGAGCGACACTCGGGAGCTACCTCGGGATTCTCTCCGGAGCTCGGGCGCTGCCTGAGCGTTGGACGAAGCCATTGGGCGGGGCCATCGCGACAAACGAAAGCTGGGGCGGAGTGCGTCACCTTTCGGACGGTCCCAACCCTGCGCCGCAAACCATAGCCGAGCTCGTCGCCCGTATCCGCGTTCAGGCCAGGCGAGTCCTGGCCTTTCACGGGGTTCTCGACAACGCATCTTCGACCACCGTATGCGAGGAAGACCTCTTTGCCGATGCCGAGATCATGGCGCTCGTACGTCAACCTGCGACTCGCGTCGACTACGGCGGTGACGACATCGCCGTGGCAATCGACTGCGACGATCCGGTCGTCGTGCCGGGAGTTCGGAAGCACATAACAACGGTTCTCACAAACCGCGCAGCTGATCCCGTCGCGCTCGATGTCGCGCTGAGCACCCCACCGGGGTGGAGCGCCGGCGAATCGGTCACCACCACGATCGAGCCCGGCGCCTCAGCCGAACTGAAGCTGAGCGTCGATGTGCCGAAGGCGATCCACGTCGAGAACTCGAATCGGCTCTTCCTCGCGATGATCTCGCCTGGCCGCCCCCAGGCATCCTCCGCCCCGGTCGTCTTGGTGGGCGCCCGGGCGGTACGAGTATCCGACGCCTATCCGTTGCCGAGCGAGGTCGAAGATCTGTTGAACGCAACGGCCGGACCCGAGTCGACCGACCTCGCCGATCCCTTAGAGGAGAATTCCCGAACGGGCACGTGGGCCACGGAATACGCAATGGGCGACGCCTTGCCAATTCCCTCGACTCCAACACCCGCTTTCCGCTATCTGCAGACCTTTCTCCGAGCCCCTTCAGCGATGAAGGTCTGGATGGGCGTCGACGCGACCTGCCCGGTCAAGCTGTGGGTCAACAATCGCCCAACCTTCTCTGACACCAAAAGCGAACCCATCCGACACGACTATCGGGGCGACAAGTCAACCTATGTCACGACCGAACTGAATGAAGGTTGGAACGAGATCCTCATCAAACTCGTCGCCACAGCAGGCACACCAGAATGCCACTTCTTGGTGAGCTCGCCCGATGCCCTGCATTCCGGCCTTCCGCAGTTGGAGTGGACACGATTCCCGTGGGACCGATAGAAGCGGGGTCCATCCGCTGCGGAATCACTGCCGATTGACATATGGGCGCGATCGTTGCGGTGAAGTGAAACGTCTCAACCAGGTGCTCGGTCCCCGAAAACCACAACCGCCGGATACGACTCCGGCCTCATGCTTCGGTGACTCGAGTACCGAAGGCCGACAGATCGAAATCCATCAACAGGAAAGGCATGTAGATCAATGAAGATCCCAACGAAGAACGACCTGCCCCACCCCGCTTTGAGCCGAAGAGGATTCATCGGCGGCGCGATCGCCGTTCCCATCATGGCGGGCCTCGGCGCTGAGGCGGCCTCCGCCGCACCGAGCCGACCGCTGGGGCGTTGGCGACAGCGCGAATTCATCATCTCGAGCTTCGAGGGCTTGTGGGGCGATCCGAAGAACTTCCCGACACTCGCGCCGATGCTTCTGAAGCTCGGCCTCAACACCACCGAACTGGCATTCCAAAGCCGCGACGCCTCGCTCGCAGCGCTCGCCGTCGGCGACACCACGGGGTTGAAGATTCTCGCCAACGAAGAGGCGGATACCTCGGCTCAGGGCAATCTCTTCAGCAATTTCTCGAACATCATCGTCGGTGTCGACACTCCGGCAGCGGTGGCCCAGGCCATCCAGATCTACAGCGGGCATCCGTCGCTGCTGGGGTACGGCGTGTGGGATGAGCCGCCCGCCAGCGAGATCGCCAATGCCGGCAAGCTCATGGCCGCCTTTCGTCAGCAAGCTCCCGACAAACTCGCTCTCATGGGCGCACTGCCTCAGTACACATGGGGGCCGTTCGGATCCACGGCGGAATGGACCTCATACCTGGACGACTACGCGTCGACGATCGACTTCCAGCTCATGGGAATCGACTACTACCCGTTCCCTGAGATCGACAAGGGCATGGCATTGGAGGACACCAACTACTTCCTGACCCTGGGGTACGCGCGACGCAAAGCACTCGAGAAGAACGTGGGCATATGGTCGTACATCCAGTCCGTCGGCGACGTGAACACATTGGCGCTCGGCACGATGACGGTCGACAGGATACGACTCCAGGTGTTCACGTCGCTTGTCTACGGCGCACGCGCCATCTCGTACTTCGAGGTTCCCGGCGGCCTCATCGATCTCAACACGCTTCAAGAGACCGAGCTCTACGAAGGGACGGCCCAGATCAATCGAACCGTTGCCTCCTGGGGCCCCCTGCTCATCGGTCTGACCTCGTCGGGTGTCTACCAAACCGGAAAGGTCAACAACCCCTTCGACGATGATCTGAACAGCCAGGACTTGGTCGCCGATGCCCCGGCCGGCTTGATCATCGGGCGCTTCGAGGGCCACGGCTCAAACGAGTACCTGATGCTCGTCAACCGTGACTACACCTCATCGGCTAACGGTGCGCTGACGTTGAACGGCCGGTTCAACATTTCGGAGGTCTCGGGAGATGGCGGAATGGTTCGGCACACCTCTCAGATCAGCTTCAGCTTGCAGCCAGGGCAAGGCCGCCTGTACCGAATTCGCCACATCGGCGCGTGACCGGCTGAACAGTCGGCGATCACGGTTTCGGCCAGGCCGATCGGTGATCGTTCCAATGGCGAGGCCCACCCCTTCCGTGTTCGGGTGGGCCTCGCTCACACTTGTGATCGAGGTCGGAATATGAAACGATTCAATTGCTCACGAAAGGATGGCCGATGGTGTCGACGCAACGGGTGTGCTTCCGGCTGAAAGTTCGGCCGGAGCTTCTCGGCGAATACCGCGCCCGGCATGCGAGCGTGTGGCCTCAGATGTTGCGCGAGATCGAGGCATCCGGCCGCCGCAACTACTCGCTGTTCCTGGCGGACGACGGCGACCTCGTCGGATACTTCGAGACAGACGACGCTGCGGAGAGCGAGCGTTATCTGGCGCAGTCGGAGGTCGCGTCACGCTGGGAAGCGGAGATGGCACGCTTCTTCGTCGCGCTCGACGGGCGCGCCGACCAGTCGTCCGAGCAGCTCCCCGAAGTGTTCTATCTCGAGGGGCTGCTGCGGGCACTTCCCCGGGCATCCGAGACACAGGTAACCGGTAGGCAAGCGTCGGAAGTGCAAGCGCCGCACGCGCAGGCATCCGAGTTCGAAACGTCACATCAGACCCACGGCGTCGTGGGCGAGGCACGAAAGGCAACCACATGACCATCTCGTCAGACACGCTCGAGCTGCTCGGCCGCCAGGTGATCGAGTTGCCCAGCTGGGCGTTCGGCAACTCGGGTACCCGCTTCAAGGTGTTCGGCTCGCCCGGCACGCCGCGGGATCCGTTCGAGAAGATCTCGGATGCCGCCCAGGTGCACAAGTACACGGGCCTGGCTCCCCGCGTGGCGCTGCACATTCCGTGGGACAAGGTGCCCTCGTACTCCGACCTGAAGAAGCACGCCGAAGACAACGGCGTCGAGCTCGGCACGATCAACTCGAACACGTTCCAGGACGACGACTACAAGCTGGGATCGGTCACGCACTCCGACCCGCGCATTCGCCAGAAGGCGATCGATC
Source organism: Humibacter antri (assembly GCF_054777235.1). Taxonomy (NCBI): domain Bacteria; kingdom Bacillati; phylum Actinomycetota; class Actinomycetes; order Micrococcales; family Microbacteriaceae; genus Humibacter; species Humibacter antri. Next base: position 88,121 of record NZ_BAAHAW010000001.1, read on the forward strand.
ACCACTTCGAGTGCATCGACGTCATGAACGAGACCGGCAGCCGAGACCTGAAGATCTGGCTGGCGGACGGCACGAACTATCCGGGCCAGGACGACATGCGCGGCCGTCAGGACCGCCTGCACGACTCGCTGTCGAAGATCTATGAGCGCATCGGCGACGGGCAGCGCATTGTGCTGGAGTACAAGTTCTTCGAGCCCGCCTTCTATCACACGGACGTGCCGGACTGGGGCACCTCGTACACCCAGGTCAGCGCGCTCGGCGATCGCGCGGTCGTCTGTCTCGACACCGGTCACCACGCGCCGGGCACGAACATCGAGTTCATCGTGATGCAGCTGCTGCGGCTCGGGAAGCTCGGCTCGTTCGACTTCAACTCGCGGTTCTACGCCGACGACGACCTGATCGTGGGGGCGGCGGATCCGTTCCAGCTCTTCCGCATCCTGCTCGAGGTGATCCGCGGCGGCGGCTACGCGAACCCCGACGTGGCGTTCATGCTCGACCAGTGTCACAACATCGAGAAGAAGGTTCCCGGGCAGATCCGCTCCGTGCTCAACGTGCAGGAGATGACCGCCCGCGCGCTGCTCGTCGACCGGGATGCGCTCACCGCCGCGCAGAACGCCGGCGACGTGCTGGCGGCGAACGACGTCGTGATGGATGCCTTCTACACGGATGTTCGCCACGACCTCGCCGACTGGCGGGAGTCGCGCGGACTGCAGCGAGACCCCGGAGCGGCGTATGCGGCATCCGGTTACCAGCAGCGCATCGAAGACGAGCGCGTCGGCGGAACCCAGGCAGGATGGGGCGCGTGACCACAACGGATTCCACAGACACTCGCGCCACCTCCGCCCCCGAAGATCGCCTGCTCGAGGGGCCTCACGGTCCGCTCCGTGTGCGCATCTACCGACCGGATTCGCCGGCGGGTCCCGCATTGCTGTGGCTGCACGGCGGCGGATTCTCCGGCGGCGACCTCGACATGCCGGAAGGGGACTGGGTGTCGAGGGGCCTCGCCGCGCGGGGCATCCTCGTCGTTTCGCTCGACTATCGGCTGGCGCCATGGCCAGCGGAGCGGGCGCTTCCGCTCGGTCGCGAGATCGCGCCGGAGGGAGTGCACTATCCCGTTCCCGTCGACGAGGCGGTCTTCGCATACGGCTGGGCCGTCGAGTCCGGCCTTTCGTCGGGGCCGTGGGCGATCGGCGGTGCCAGCGCGGGCGCGAACATCGCTGCCGGGGCGGCATTGCGGATGTCGCACGAAGGCGGCCCGGTTCCCGCGCTGGCCGTGCTCGCCTATCCGACGCTGCTCGCGACGCAGCCCGTGCCCGACACCGAGCTGCGAGCGGCGCTCGATGCTGCGGCGGATCCCGCAGCCCGCATCTTCACGCCGTCGTGGGTGGGGCTCATGTACCAGAACTACCTCGGTGGTCCGCTCGATGAGCTGCCGGGTGACGAGGTGCCGGTCTACGCGGTGCCCGGGGCGGCGACGGCCGAGCAGCTGGCATCCTTCCCCTCCACGATCATGATCAACAGCGACACGGATGAGCTGCGCGTCTCCGGCGAGGTCTTCGCCGAGACCCTGCGTCGGGCGGGCGTCGAGATCGACGCCTCGACTGAGCCCGGGACCACGCACGGTCACCTGAACCGGCCGGAGGAGGCCGCGGCATCCGCCTCGCTCGAGCGCTTCTCTGAGCGCATTCTGGCGCTGGCTTCTCCCGTCAGCAGGGAAGCCCGAGCAGGAGGTTGACGGAAATGTCTTCGTCGACCTGTTGCCAGTGGATGCCTGAACCACTTCCGATGAACTGCCAGTCCTTGCGTTGCTCATCGGTTGCATTGAGCAGCCGGGGAAACCACTCAAGTGGAGCCGAGATGCGACGCCCATCGTGCAATGCCACTGTGAGGTACTCGGGAGTCACGCTCACATCCGTGGCGCGCGTGTCAAGTGCCGAAGAACTCAAGCCACACCTCCCAGAGATATTCGCGGTTCTCGATGATGATCGTTCGGATCTTCGTCAATTCCTGACTCGCGAACCCGTCGTTGAGCGCCAATTCTACCGGCGCCAACCAGAACTTCGCCTCGCACGACTGCTTGGCAACGTGCACGTGGGGCGGCTCAACTCGATCCGCGGCGTAGAAGAACACGCGGAATCCACCACGTCGCATAACCGTCGGCATTCCGTCCCTTTCTGAATGACGAACGTAGAAGCCGACACCGGACCGAATCGCCGCATCGGACCCAGCCGGGGAACCGGCGGCACGACCCTCACCTGTGGAGGACAAGATGACGGACGAAGCCGTCGCCGAACTGATCGCGCGGAGCAACCGGCTGGGCGCCGACCCGCGCAACACGAACTATGCGGGCGGGAACACGTCTGCGAAGGGTTCCGCGACCGACCCCGTGACCGGCGCGCCGGTCGAACTGTTGTGGGTGAAGGGTTCAGGGGGTGACCTCGGCACGCTGACCGAGCACGGGCTGGCGGTGCTGCGGCTCGACCGGGTGCGTGCGCTGGAGAGCGTGTATGCGGGTGTGGAGCGCGAGGACGAGATGGTGGCCGCGTTCGACTACTGTCTGCACGGCAAGGGGGGCGCAGCACCCTCGATCGACACGGCGATGCACGCCCTGGTCGATGCCGCGCATGTCGACCACCTGCATCCGGACTCGGGCATCGCGTTCGCGACCGCCGCCGACGGGGAGCGGTTGACGTCGGATGCCTTCGGCGGCCGGGTGGCGTGGGTTCCGTGGCGTCGACCTGGGTTTCAGCTCGGGCTCGACATCGCCGCGGTGAAGCGGGACAACCCCGACGTCATCGGGTGCATCCTCGGCGGGCACGGCATCACCGCGTGGGGCGACACCTCCGAGGAGACCGAGGCGAACTCGGGGTGGATCATCCGCACCGCAGCGGACTACATCGCCGAGCACGGGCGCCCTGAACCGTTCGGGGGGCTGCGACCCGGGTTTCAGGCGCCGCCGGATGCCGACCGCCGGGCCCGCGCCGCCGAGCTGGCTCCCACGATCCGGGGGCTGGCATCCCACGACAAGCCGATGGTGGGACACTTCACCGACAGCGACGTCGTGCTGGACTTCCTGGCATCCGAGAAGGCGCCGGCACTGGCGGAGCTGGGCACCAGCTGCCCCGATCACTTCCTGCGCACGAAGGTGAAGCCGATGCTGCTCGACCTGCCGGCGACGGCATCCGCCGACGAGCAGCTCGCCCGGCTGAAGGAGCTTCACGAGCGGTATCGGGCGGGCTACCAGGCGTACTACGACAGGTACGCGACGGCCGACAGCCCTGCGATCCGCGGCGCGGACCCGCTCATCGTGCTCGTGCCCGGTGTCGGCATGTTCAGCTTCGGCGCGAACAAGCAGACCGCGCGCGTGGCGGGCGAGTTCTATGTGAACGCGATCAACGTGATGCGCGGTGCCGAGGCGATCTCCCGGTACGCGCCGATCCCGGACTCGGAGAAGTTCCGCATCGAGTACTGGGCGCTGGAAGAGGCCAAACTGCAGCGCATGCCCAGGCCGAAGACGCACCAGGGGCGCGTCGCGTTCGTCACCGGTGCGGCATCCGGGATCGGCAAAGCCATCGCCACCCGTCTCGCAGCCGAGGGCGCCTGCGTGGTCGTGGCCGACCTCGACCTTCAGAAGGCCGAAGCGGTCGCCGCTGAACTGGGGGCCGCGTCGTCCGAGAATCCTGGGGATGTCGCCATCGGCGTCGCAGCGAACGTCGCGGACGCCGAGGGGGTGCAGGCGGCGATCGACGCCACCGTGCTCGCGTTCGGCGGCATCGACCTCGTGGTGAACAACGCCGGACTCTCGCTCTCGAAGCCGCTGCTGGAGACCACGGAGAAGGACTGGGACCTGCAGCACGACGTGATGGCCAAGGGCTCGTTCCTCGTGTCGAAGGCCGCGGCATCCGCCCTCATCGCACAGGGCATGGGCGGCGACATCGTCTACATCTCGTCGAAGAACAGCGTCTTCGCCGGTCCGAACAACATCGCCTACTCCGCGACAAAGGCGGATCAGGCGCACCAGGTGCGGCTGCTGGCCGTCGAGCTCGGCGAGCACGGCGTGCGCGTGAACGGCATCAACCCCGACGGGGTGGTGCGCGGATCGGGCATCTTCGCCTCCGGCTGGGGTGCCAACCGCGCCGCGACCTACGGCGTGAAAGAAGAGGACCTCGGCCAGTACTACGCGAACCGCACCATCCTCAAGCGCGAGGTCGTGCCCGAGAACGTCGCCGACGCCGTCTACGTGCTCACCGGCCCCGAGCTCAGCCGCACCACCGGACTGCACATCCCCGTCGATTCGGGCGTCGCCGCCGCCTTCCTGCGATGACCTCCCGCACGGGCACGCTCGTCGTCGCGGTCGACCTCGGCGCGACCAGCGGTCGAGTGATCCTCGCCAGAGTGTCCGGCGACGGCCCGCCTGTGCTCGATCTGGAGGAGATCGCACGGTTCCCGAACGAACCGGTGCAACGCGAAGACGGCCTGCACTGGAACATCGCGGCGCTGCACGAGGCAGTGCTGGAAGGGCTGGCGGATGCCCGTGTCACCGCCTCTCGCTCGGGCGGGCACATCGCGTCGATCGGCATCGACTCGTGGGCCGTCGACTACGCCGTGCTGCGCGACGGTGAGCTCGTGGCGCAGCCGTTCCACTATCGTGACGGCCGGAACGCTCGCGGCGTGGAGCGCGTGCATTCGCTCGTGCCGTTCGAGGATCTCTACGCCCGCAACGGGCTGCAGTTCCTGCCGTTCAACACGATGTACCAGTTCGCGGCCGATCCGCTGATCGCTGCCGAAGGTGTATATGTCCGTAACGGCATACACACGCCGAGCACGCGCGGTGCCGACGTCGGCGGCACACTCGAAGCCGGCAGCCCTGTGTCATCCTCTCTCGCGCGCGGCATCGATGCCGACCGGGGTGATGGGGCCGACCGGGCAGACATCGCCAACGGGGCCGACGGCATCCTTTTGATCCCCGACCTGTTCGCCTACTGGCTCACGGGAGTCCAGGTCGCGGAGGAGACCAACGCGTCGACGACCGGCTTTGTGCCCGCCGCAGCGACGGAACCCCGGTGGGATGCCGAACTGGTGGAGCGCGTCGGCGTGCCTGCGGGAATCCTGCCGCCGATCGTTCGCCCCGGCGACGTCATCGGAACACTCACTGCCGATGCTGCGGAGCGCACCGGGCTTGCACAGTCGACGCCTGTCGTCGCGGTGGGTTCGCACGACACTGCCTCCGCGGTGGTCGGCACGCCGCTCGGCGCTGACGGATCCGTCTTCGTCTCGTGCGGCACCTGGGGACTCGTCGGCGTGGAATCGCCGACGCCGGTACTGACCACGGATGCCCGCGACTCCGGCTTCACGAACGAGCGCGGCGTCGACGGTACGACCAGGCTCCTGCACAACGTGATGGGCCTGTGGGTGCTCAACGAGTGCGTGCGGGCTTGGGGCGGCTTCCGCTCGAGTACCGGTGCGGAGTCACGCTCGGCGGAGGTGGGCAGCGTGGCCGAGGTGGACAGCGTCGCGGGGCTGGACAGCGTGGCGGGGATGGATCTCGCCGCGCTCCTGGATGCCGCCTCCGGGCCGGACGTGCCGTTCACCCTCTTCGACATCGACGACCCGCGGCTCCTGCCGCCGGGCGACATGCCGGCCCGGGTCGAGCGGTTGTGTCGCGAGGCGGGCGGCGACGTTCCGCGCAGCAGGCCGGAGTTCGTTCGCAGCATCGTGGAGTCTCTAGCGGATGCGTTCGCGCGGGCGGCGGCACAGGCATCCGCTCTGCTGGGCGCTCCCCTGGCGTCGATCAACGTCGTCGGCGGCGGCGCCCGCAACGCCCTGCTGTGTCAGACGACGGCCGACCGGGCCGGCGTTCCGGTGATCGCAGGGCCTGTCGAGGCGACCGCGATCGGCAACGTGCTCGTGCAGGCGAGAGCCGCCGGTGCGATCACCGGCGGCCTCGCCGAGCTGCGCGCGCTCGTCGCGGCGACACAGTCGACGACACGGTACGAGCCCCGCTGATCGGCTCGAGGATCAGCGCCGCTCGCGCGCTTCGTACGCGGCGGCCCGGCTCTGCACCGCGCGGATGAGGCCCATGTCGAACTTCGGGCGGCGATCGAAGTCGTACAGCCCGTTCTGTTCCTGGAACGTGTCGGTGAGCTGCGTGTAGCAGTAGCCGAACATGCCGGCATTCTCGCGGAGCACGCTCACCAGGCCGGCGAACCGGTCATGGAACTCCTGGGCGTCGCGCACCCGCTGCCCGTAGCCCCACGAGTAGCGTCCGTCGTCACTCAGCGCGAGCTCGGCGTTCCACCAGATGCCGCCGAATTCTGAGACGAAGAAGGGCTGCCCCGAGTACGGGATCGAGATCGTTCGGCCGTCTTCAGTGTTGACGAACGGCTTGCCGGCCGCCAGCCCGCCCTGCTCATGGGCGAAGGCGGCCGGGTCCTGCTCGTAGGAGTGGGCATCCCACACGTCGACCTCGAGAACGCGGTGCGAATAGCCCGACGCGTCGAGCACCGGCCTGGTCGGGTCGGCCAGCTTCGTCGCGAGGAACATTCCCCGCGTCACATCATCGAGAACCGTGATGCGATCGTGCAGCGTCTGATGCGTCTCGTTCAGTGGGCACCAGCCGATGATCGCCGGATGGTTCACATCGCGTTCGAGCGCCTCGAGCCACTGAGTCACGAACGATGCGGTCGGCCCCTGATTGTGGCCGATCGTTCCCGCACCAGACACGCCCCAGTCACCGAACTCGCCCCAGACGAGATAGCCGAGCCGGTCGGCGTGGTACAGATAGCGCTCCTCGAAGACCTTCTGGTGCAGCCGGGCGCCGTTGAAGCCCGCATCGAGGCTGAGGCGGATGTCGCGCACGAGAGCTTCGTCGTCGGGTGCGGTCATGAGGGATTCCGGCCAGTAGCCCTGGTCGAGCACGAGTCGCTGGAAGACGTGCTCACCGTTGATGAGCACAGCGTCGCCGTCGATGGCGACGCTCCGCAGGCCCGAGTACGAGGTCACGCGATCCGTGATTCTGCCTGCGCCGTCGACGATCTCGATCTCGACCGTGTAGAGGAACGGATGCGCCGGCCCCCAGAGTCGAACGTCGGCTTCGTCGAGCTGCAGCAGCGCCGTGCTCGACATGGCGGTGTCGAGCCGCACGGTCGTCGTCGCCACGACCGCGCCGTCGGCCAGCACTCGCACCGTCGCCGATGCACCAGCCGCATTGCGGCTCGGCACCAGCTCGCATGCGAATGAGCTGGAGCCGACGTCGGGGGTGATCTTCAGCCGCCGAAGGTGGAGCGGGTCCACCGCCTCCACCCACACCGTCTGCCAGATGCCGGTCGTGCGCGTGTAATAACAGTCCGTGTTGCCGTACCAGGTGGACTGCTTGCCTCCCGCCTTCGCCTCGTGCCGCAGATCGCGAGCCCGAACGACCACCGTGACCTCGTCGCCGGCGGTCAGCTCACCCAGCCGCGCCTGGAATGGCGCGAACCCGCCGCGGTGACGCACCGCCTCCACTCCGTCGACCCACACGGTGGCGTCGTGGTCGACGGCGCCGAAGCGCAGAATGCCCGCCAGGTGATCCCACTCGTGCGGCACCGTGAACCGGGTGCGGTACCAGACGGCATCCATGAAGTCGGTGTTGCCCACCCCTGACGCCGCCGACTCCGGCGCGAACGGAACGAGGATGCTGTCAGCGAGTTCCCGATGCAGCAGCCCTCGTTCCAGGCCGCTGTCGCCCGCGTCGATCTCGAACTCCCACGCTCCGTTGAGGTTCATCCAGCCGTCGCGCACGAACTGGGGCCGTGGATACTCCGGCCTCGGCTGTGGACGTTCGTCGACTCGGCCGGAGGGCAGTGGGACGGGAAAGGAGAGAGGAGAGACCACATACACATGCTGCTGTATGTGCATGCCGATTCTCGAGCGAGAGGTGCAGATTCTCTTCGATCCTGCGCAGTACGCCGCGCTCGAAGCCGAGGCTGCCTCGGAGAACAGGAGCGTGGCGGCGCTCGTTCGCGAAGCGGTCGACGATTGGCTTGCACGACGCAAGGGTGACGCCCGGTCGGCGCTGGATCGCCTCTTCTCCAGTGGAGATGAAGCGCCAGGGCTCGGCCCGATCGACTGGGCGGCCGAGAAGGATTCCTACGAGGGCCGCGGCGAGGATCGCCGACTCATGGACACCGTGGAGGCGATGGAGAACGCCGTTATCGTGGATTCGGCTGTGGTCGCCTACGCGCTCGGTGATTCGAAGCCGGAGAGCGACGCCTGCCGCCGATTCCTCATCGAGACGACCACAGGCGGAAGACGCGCGTACGCGAGCGTCGCGACGATCCAGGAGGTTGTGCACCATCGGCTACGGAGAACCGGGGATCGCGTGCGGGCATCCGCCGAGGGGCAGGACACCTGCGCGACCTTCACTCTCCTCGCGTTCGACCACGAGATACCCGACCTCTCACTCGACCTGATCGAGCGTCTCCGGAGGATCCGCGGACGCGACGCCGCGCACGTGGCAACTGCGATCGCACACTGCATCGAGACGATCGCGTCTCCTGACCCTGCGTTCGACGATCTGCCGGGCATCCGTCGGCTCGACCCACTCCTAGCTACCTGACGACCGTCTCTCGTCGCATCTCGTGCCCGCGCTCGGCGAGCGCCTCCCCCACGAGTGCCAGGTTTTGGATGGCCGCGAGCCCGAACTGCGCCGCGGCGTTCGTGGACACCCGCGCGGCCTCGTCGACGGGCGCGATCACGTCGGGCGGGAGTACCGTGCGAACGTGCAGGGCGGCATCCGCGTCGTGGAAGTCGCCGCGAGCGAGGAACTCACCGCTCGCATCGAACGCTCGCCACGCACGGCTGGCCAACTCGTCATCCTCGGTGTGGTGGGCAGCGTAGGCGAGCAGCCGGCTGTGCGCCTGGGTGAGGTTAGTGCCCTGCAGCACCTGTCCCACCGCGGCGGCCTGCTCCTCATCGGTGGCGAGGAAGAGACGGCAGTACTGCAGCCAGGCATCCCGGAAGCCGGGCACGTCGACGAGGTCGACAAGCTCGCTGCACATCTCGACCAGGCCGAAAACGGCACTCAGGTGCGACACCGCAATTCGATCGCGTGTCGTGTCGAAGCGCCCGGTGGTGAGGTCGTAGAGAGCCTCGCCGGTGAGGAAGCCGTGCGGCAGCGCTCCGATGTCGGTCATGGTGCCGACCAGCCGGTCACGCGACCACGCGTCGCCGAATCGCTCCCACTCGGTCAGCCACGTCGCGGCGAGCGCACCCCAGTCGGTGCCCAGCCCGATGGCCAGCGCGTGCTGATCGGGGCGATAGGTTGCGGCATCCGTGCGCACCTTGCGCGTCGGGTCGAGCGCCAGGAACGTGCGGTCGCTGTCGCGCAGTTCGTGCAGGAGGTCGCCGGTGCGCTCGTCCGCTGTGAGGTAGTAGAAGAAGCGACGGTAGGCGGGGTTGCTGATGCGCAACTGCTTGGCACTGCACCCCCAGTGCTGCACATTGTGGCGCGAACCGAGACCCTTGAACTGACCGGCGTGGTAGGTGTCCACCTCAGCCGTGTGCCGGGTCATCGCCTCCGCCACGCGGAAGACGTCTTTGCGTCCGGTGCGCAGGAAGGCGTACCAGAGCCACAGGTCTGGTGAGAGCTCGGAGTTGTCCCACGCGTAGCCCCCAACGTCGTACCGCCATACGTGGCGGTCACGGTCATACGTATGCATGATGTCGCCGAAGTTCCAGAACCCGTACCACCGGCGCTGGTCGACCTGGTCGCGGTAGAACGCGAACAGCGCGTCGAGCTGGTCCTCGAGCTGCGCCCGCTCCGGCGTGCTTCGATCGGGAAGACTCCAGTCGCCGAAGACGCCGGCGGAACGGATGCTCGCGGGCGCGGCGGCGAGCTGCGACGGATCCGCGACGAGGGCCGCGTGCTCGGCGAAGGCCGTCGTCGGCGGCGTCGCCTCGTACGGTCGCAGCCACAGCTCGTGCGTGCGGGCGATGCCGTGGGCGTCGCCGAACCCGGGCTCATAGTCCTCGTACGTGATCTCCAGGCCCTCCAGCTGGGTCTCGTAGTCGTCCTGCCCGAGTCCGTCATGGTAGAACCGCATGTCCATCGGCTGCGCCTCCGGCGAGTGCAGCCACACTGTCAGCGAGCCCTCGTCGGTGGCGGCATCCCGCACGTCGAGCTGCACCGGATACGACTGCCAGAACTCGCGCACGCCGAGCCCGACGCCGCCGGTGATGTCGCCGAGATAGGCGTACCCGGCAGCGCGGGTTCCGGCGGTGACGCCCACCCAGGCGTGACCGGCCGCTGTGCGTTTGCGTAGCGTGAAGCCGTCTGGCGTGAGCTGCGACAGAGTCACGTCGTTCCACGCCGGAATGAGTTCGAGCCTTCGGGAGACGGTCGGCGCCCACTCGTCGACCGGCGGCGTCGGGATGCCGGCGACCTGCGCCGAGCGAACCGTCTCACCGGGGTCACGGCGCAGCCCCGTGATGCCGCGAACGGCCTCGGCGAACACCCCGCCTTCGGCTCCTGCGATGCGTACGTGCCGATCGTGCAGCGCCGCACGCAGCGGCACGCTCACACGAAGGCCGAGGCCGGCGAGGAAGTCGTGTTCGGCGTCGCCGTCCCAGACGAACGTGTGCACGATGCGGATACCCGGCCGCCCCGCCGTGAAGTACAGCCGTACGGAGAATGGCAGCCACCGGCGTTGGCCATCGGCCGCGCGGTGGATGCCTTCCACACGCACCACAGCTCGTACTGGCCCGTTCTGCTCCAGCTCGACGGACACGACCTCGCTCTCGAAGGCGACCCGCTTCCGGTGCTCCTCGTTATCGGGTGGCGTCGTCTGCAACAGGCTGATCAGCCGCGCGTCGCGGGCAACCCGTCGGCCGGCAGCACGGACATCCTTCACGAGAGCGGGCCCCGACGCGGGCACCAGAAGCGACACCGCGCCGGTGTCGACGCTCACACCCTCGGGTCCGTGGGTGACACGGAGGGCCGGTGCAGTGGCATCCTGCGCGCGCCGCCCGACGGGCACGGCATGCTCGGCGGATGCCCGCCTCACCCGGTACGCGATCCGCGACGCCGCCGTCGCGACAGCCGCCCACTTCAGCGATCCGTCGGGCCAGGTGGCCAGCGGCCACAGCTGCGCCGCAACCGCGTTGTCCGCCTCGTCGACGAGTTCGAGTTCGCTCACGGATGCTACTACGCCGCGCGGCAACGGCGCACCGAACGCGACAGCGCCCTCCAGCTCGCGCGGCGGTGTGCCGCCGAGCCAGCGCACCTCCACGCTGTCGAATCTGTTCGTGTTCGTCGCGGATGCGGTTTCGTTCAACGTGTCGGTGTCGTTCGTGAATTCAGGCATGCAGTGAGGTCACCTCGAGATCTCGGTAGGCGGCACGCAGCGGTGCCATCTGGCGGAACCCGATGCGCCCGGCACCGAGAACGTCGTCGCTCTTGTCGTGCCAGGCGAACAGGGTCAGGTCGTCGACGCCGAATCGCACGGACCGGCCGTCCTTCTCGACGTGCACGCGATAGAAGCCGTCCACGTCGGCGATGCCGGGCAGCGGGTCCGCACCCTGCGCGACGAGTTGGAAGCCCGGCGACTTACGCAGGTTGCTCGTCGTGAAGCGGCGCTCGCTCGGCCATTTGCGCCGGTAGTACGACGCGTGCAGCGTGCGGATGTCGCCCGAGTGGTACTGGGGATAGTGGCCCGTGCGCTGTGCGATTTCGGGCGAGAAGAGGTCGGCACGGATGCCCGCGGCGGCGAAGAACACCATCGCGAGACCTTCGTCGGTGAGCGGCCGGAACGACCATGCCACGCGGATACCGTCGGGCAACTCCTCGGGGCACCACACCGTGAAATGCGCATGGTCCCCGAGCTCCGCTTCGTCGGCTGTGCCGAAAAGCTCGAGGCACTGGGCCCCTGGCGACTCCTGCTGGGCCGACCCGAACTGCGCCGCCCCCATCGGACCCTCGATGATCCAGTCCGCGATGTCAGTCGGCCCGCGCAGCGGGTTGCCGTAGATCACGCTCACGGTCGCACCTTCCACTTTCCCCAGGCCGGCTCGTGCTCTCCGAGACGACGGATGCCGTCCAGCGAGCGAGCGACGAAACGGGCGACCGCGTGCGCGCCATCATGGTTGAAGTGCGTGTTGTCCGCCGCCCCGTCCGGCCAGACGGGCGACACCCCTGGTGCCAGGTGTACGAACAGGGCCTTCGAACGCTCCTCGCCGAGCCACTCGTACAACCAGCGCGTGAACGCATTCGCATCGATCAGGTGCACGTCGCGCTCGCTCGCAAGGTCGCGCACCGCCTGCGGATACGCGCCGTGCGTTCGCCTCAGCGCCCCGTGCTCGAAGAGGCGTCGCTCCACCGACGTGACCAGCACAGGATGAGCGCGGCGCTTCCACACGTCGTCCACGAACGAGTCGAGGTGCCTGCGGTAGCCGCCCCGGGCATCCAGCTCCCGCTCCTTCTGGTCGTTGTGACCGAACTGGATGAGCACCCAATCGCCAGCGCGCACCTCACTGAGAAGGGCATCCCACCGCCCCTCGGCCACGAACGAGCCGGTCGTCGCACCGCCGACGGCGAGGTCGCGCACGTCATCGGGCACATAGTCGGCCAGGTGCTCGCCCCAACCGGTCAACGGATCTTCGTCGGTTTTGGCGGGGGCGACGGTGGAGTCGCCGGCCAGATGGATGGTCACCCCTTCACCGCGCCGATCAGCATTCCCTTGGCGAAGTGCTTCTGCAGGAACGGATAGAAGATCAGCACCGGGATGGTCGAGACCACGACCACGGCGTACTTGACGCCCTCCGATGGCGCGATGTAGCCGGGCTGATCCTGCTGCGCGGTCTGCAGGTTGGATGCGCTGGTCACCTGCTGCAGGAACATCTGCAGCGTCCACATCGAACTGTCGTTGAGATAGAGCAGTGGCGACATGTAGTCGTTCCAGATCGCGACCGCGTAGAACAGCGCGAATGTGGCCAGCACCGGCTTCGACAGTGGCAGCGCCACCCGCCAGAACACCCCGAAGTCGCTCGCGCCGTCCACCCGTGCCGCCTCCTCGAGCTCCGAGGGGAGGTTCTGGAAGAAGTTCTTGATAATGATCAGGCTGAACGGGTCGATCGCCAGCGGCAGGATGAGCGCCAGGTAGTTGTTCAGCAGCCCGAGGTTCTTGACGACGAGGAACGTCGGGATCATGCCGCCGGAGAAGACCATCGCGAAGACGACGCCGCTCATGATGAAATTGCGGCCCGGCAGTCCGCGCTTCGACAGCGGGTACGCCATCAGCACGGTCAGGAACAGCTGCACCACGGTTCCGACCGCGGTGACCAGCACGGTGGTGATCAACGCTCGAGGAAAGGCGGGCGTGGAGAAGATCGAGTTGTACGCCTCGAACGTGAACGCCTTCGGCCAGAGGAAGAAGGCACTGGATTCGAGTTCGGTCTCCGGCGCGAACGAGCGCACCAGCACGAACACGAACGGGAACAGCGCGACCAGACCGATCGCAGTGAGAAGGGCGAAGTTGAAGACGTCGAAGACCTTCCCGGCCCTGGTGTTGTAGCGGTACCGCTCGGGCTTGACCCGGACGCGTCTTCTCGTGGCGCTCACCGTGGCGAGTGCACGTGTTGCCGTCGTCATCAGAAGATCCCGTCCTGTCCGAGTCGCTTGGCCACCCAGTTGGCGCCGCCGATCAGGATCACGCCGATGATCGCCTTGAACAGTCCGACCGCCGTCGCGTAGCTGTAGGAGCCCTGCGAGATGCCGACGAAGTAGACGTACGTGTCGAAGACATCCGCGACACCGCGGTTGAGCGAGTTCGTCATGAGGTAGATCTGCTCGAACCCGGTGTTGAGAATCGACCCCATCGAGAGGATCAGCATCACGACGATGGTTCCGCGGATGGCTGGCAACGTGACGTGCCAGGTTCTGCTCCATCGGCCGGCGCCGTCGATCACGGCGGCTTCGTACTGGTTCGGGTCCACGCCGGCGAGCGCTGCCAGGTAGATGATCGTGCCCCATCCGGTGCTCTTCCAAATGCTCTGCAGGATGATCAGCGGCCGGAACCATCCGGGTGACGTCAAGAAGTCGACATGGGTGCCGAAGACTCCGTTGAAGAAGTTGAACAGCACGCCGGAGCCCTGTGCGAACAGCAGATAGGTGAGGGCTGCGACGATCGTCCAGGCGAGAAAGTGCGGAATGTAGATCAGTGTCTGAACCGACCGCTTGAGAACCGTGATGCGCAACTCGTTCAACAGCAACGCGACCACGATGGTCAGCGGAAAGCAGATGAACAGATTCAGCCCCGCCAGGATCAGCGTGTTCGACAGCAACCGCACGAAGTCCGGCGACCCGAACAACTGCGAGAACTGCGCCCATCCGACCCACGGGCTGCCGAAGATGCCCAGGAACGGCACGTAGTTCTTGAACGCGATCACCGCGCCGCCCATCGGGGCGTACCGGAAGACCACAAAGTAGGCAACTCCCGGCAGCAGCATCAGATAGAACCACTTGTAGCGGCTCAGGGTCGCCAGCCATCGGCGTTTCTGTCTCACGGGACGGACCGGCGGGCGCGTCTCGCGCACCAGCAGCGACTCCGTGACCGTGTCGAGCTTCTGTATCGACATCGTGTGCCTCGTGTTTCGTGCTCGGCCAGTGGCGGGCCCGGTCATCCGCGGCCCGCCACCGACCGGCTACTTCTTGGACTTCTTGTAGAGATCGTTCGTCTCGGTGATCACCTGCGAACCGCCGCTCGACTTCCACTGCTGGATGGCGGCCTTGAGCTGGGCGAGGGTGTCTTGACCCGAGATGTACTTGAGCCTCGCGTCGACGATGATGTTGTCGAGCGTCGCGCCCTCCTGCGCGTACGTTTTGGAGACGAATGCCGCCGCAGGGTTGTACACCGCGTTCTTCGTATCCGAGTTCATCGTCTTGATCTCGTTGTCGTACATCTGCTGGTCGTAGGCGTTCGCCTGCGCCGGCGGGTAGAACTTCGAGCCGGTCACGTTCGTGCCCAACTGCGCGTAGCTGGCGACGATCGTCGTGAGGTTGGTCGCATCCGTCGTGGTCAGTGCCACGGCGTGGCCGTCCTTCACTGTGAAGTTCTGCCCTTCGAGGCCGTTGTTCATGATGATCTGGGCCTGCTTCGAGTTCATCTTGTTCAGCACCGCCAGCACCGCCCTGAGCTGCGGAACCGTCTTGACGGATGACTTCGGAATGGCGAGGAAGCCTGAATACCCGGGCGTAGGCAGACTGAGCAACTTGCCGTCAGGCCCAGTCAAGTTCCCAGTCACTTCGACCATGTTCTGGTAGCTGCTCGGATCCTGCTTCTCGAGAAGGCCACCGATCTGACGCGCACGCGAGTACGTGTCGATGATGATGCCGGCCTTGCCTGTCAGGAACGGCTGGTTCCAGTCGACGGAGTCGAGCGTGGCGTAGTCCGGGTTCACATATCCGCCCTGCACGAGCTTCTTCTCGAAGTTCAGCGCGTCGATCCACTTCGGGTTCGTGAAGCTCGGCTCGAGCTTGCCGCCGGTCTCGTACCAGTCATTGCCTGCGCCGTACCAGGTCTCGATCGCGTCGTACGGGCTGTTCGTGGCGAACCCGCCTGGCCATTTCGGAATCGCGATGCCGTACGTGTCCTTCTTGCCGTCGCCATCCGGGTCGTCATCGGTGAACGCCTTGGCCACCTTGAGCAGGTCGGCGGTGGTCTTGGGCATCGGCAGGCCCAGCTTCTTCAGCCAGTCCTTGCGCACCATCACCGCGGTGCGCATCACGTCACGGGCCCTGAAGACGCCGTATACCTTGCCGTTGATGCTGGACGCCTCCTGCACCTGCGGCTCGTTGGTCTTCAGGTTGGGGTAGTCCTTCAGGTAGTCCGTGAGGTCCCAGAACGCGCCGGCCTCGGCGTTGTTGACGAACCCGGAGTCCTTGCCCTGGATGACCATCACGTCTGGGATGTCGCTGCTCGCCAGCGTGATGTTCGTCTTGTCGCCGTACGAGGAGTTCGGCACCCATGTCACATCGAGCTTGGTGCCGATCACCTTGTCGAGCGCCGCGCCCACCGGGTTGTCGGAAGCTGGCGCCTGAGTACTCAGGTAGGGAGCCATGACCGTCAGCGTCGACAGCTTGGCCGCCGTCGCCGCCGTCTTCGGCGTGGAGGCCGAACAGCCCGTAAGTGCCAGCGTGGTGGCGCAGAGAGCGGCGGCTGAGGCCAACACCGCCCTTCTCCGTGTTGATTTCATCGTTGGAATCTCCTTCTTGCGGTTCAATGTGGTGAGTTATGGATGTCGTGAGCCGACGACTCGTTCAGCCGCGCGGCCTTCTCATGCGCTCCGGTCCTGCTCCACGCGGCGGTCCTGCTCCAGGCGGGCGTCGTTGGCGACGAACAGCGTGAGACAGAGTGCGGTGTCGAAGTAGATCCAGGCGCCGACGGAGACGAACCAGAACAGCGCAGGCACGATCGCCGTGACGAGGGCCACGAGCGCGGCGAGGCCGACGAACAGCACGATCGCCCACGGCATCGCGATGGCGAAGCGCAACGCGGTGAGAAGGTAGCGTCGCCGCGGCAAGTCGTAATGCGCGTACATCGGCCCGAGCACTCCGCCCGCCGTGATCACGGGCACCGTGACCGCGACGAGCACGGCGACGAACGGCCACGGCGCGTGCGAGTCCACCGCATACGTCCAGCTGAAGGCGAGCGACGCCACCACCACGACGACGGGTGCTAACACCAGGTTCGCTGTGCGCCACTGCGCCCGATACACCCCCCAGAAGTCACGCACGAATCGGATGCCGTCTCCGCGCATCCTGCGCCGCGTGAGCGTGTACGCGGCCGCCGTCGCCGGCCCGGCACCCAGAACCACGCCGCCGAGCATGGTGCCGATGAACCATGCCAGGTTCAGTGCGGCCATCCAGGTGACCGCACCGCAAGCCGCGTAGGCCAACTGCGCCAGTCCGGGCGCGCCGCGGTTGCTCGAGGCGCCCGCCTCGTCCGCGCGACCGATCGTCATTGCGTGCTCCTTCGCATCCGTTGTGTCTCGTGCGGCGCTTACGACGGGTACGGCGCGAGGGTCCAGTTGTCACGCAACATGTCACCGTCGGCCTGGATGTCGCCGTCGATGATGTTGTCGTAGATGTAGTTCTTGCCTGGGGTCTGGTCGATGATCGAGACGAGCCCGGATGTCTGGGCGCGGAACGTGTTGCCGCTGACGCGCACGTTCTGCGTGTTGTTCAGCTGCACGGCCGGCTGCGGGTATCCGTTGACGATGTTGTCGACGATGTTCACCTGGTCGATCGGGCGCTGCGCGCTGACCCCGTCGAGCAGGATCGGTGCCGGACCGCCGACCTTGTAGCAATTGAAGTAGTTGCTCGTGAACTGCACCTGGCCCTCGAACTTCACGCCGTACGGGCTCTTGGTCTCCAGCAGAAGGCCGCTGCCCGCGGTGACTCCGAGGTAGTTGTTCGAGATGATCGAGTGGTAGCCGTCGATCATATGGATGCAACTGGTCGCGCAGCCATCGATCATGTTGCCGATCGCCTGCACCGTCTCCCAGCCATCGAGATAGATGCCCTCGTTGAAGCTCGACATGCTGTTGGTCATGATGATGATCCCGGCGTCGAACGTGCGGTTCGCACCGCGCACGCCGTACACGCAGTAGCCCAGGTGGTAGAAGACGTTCTGCTGGATCGTCGTGTTATCGGAGTCGTTCAGGCTGATCGCCGTGCCCTTGCCGGTCTGAGCCCCGAGGAACTGGCACTCGGTGACCATGAGCGAGCGCTGGTTGACGCTCGAGATCGCGGTGCCATCCCCACCGAGGAAGAACCGGCACCCGGAGATCAGCGTGTCTTGGAACGGCGAGTGCAGCGCGCTCTCGTCGAGCACGACGATGCTGCCGGTGCCGGCGTACGAGAAGGACAGGTCGATGAGCTGCAGCGCCGGGCCCGGATACACGTTGGCCGTGGATGCCTGCTTCAGGCTGATCCCGGTGGTCACGGCGTCCGCGAACACGAGCTCGCTGCTCGACCAACCGCCGAGGCCGACGACGCGCACCGGACCTGTCGCATTCAGCGTGGCCGAGATCGGGTAGGTTCCAGGCGGCACGACCAGCACGACGGATCCCGTCTTCGCGACCGCGTCGAGTGCGGACTGGAACGCCTCCGAGTCGTCAGTCTTGCCGTCACCGCGCGCGCCGAAGTCGCGCACGCTGACGACGCCCAGGTCCTTCGAGGTCACGTCGCCGGTCCGCTGGCCGTGCGGCTCGGCGGCGCTGGCCGCGGTACCGGTGAGCGCCACACCGGCGAGCACCGCTGCACCGCCCAGGCCGGCGAGCGCCGTGCGGCGCGACCATGAGGCGTGGGCGTCCGGATTGGGGCCCTTCGGAGCGGCCGAGTCACCACGGAAGTCGTTGGAAAGTTCTGTTTCTGGGATGGAACTACGTGCTGCCACCTGAGCCTCCTTGCTCATCGCGTTATCCGCTGCGCGGACGAATCGACCGTGTCGCAGACCGTCTGCGCGCACGCCGAATCGCCCCGCGTGCACCGGTTAGATCAGGATTCCGATCACGCCGACATACGCCGGAAAACGCTTTCCCGAGATTGAATGGTTTCAATATATAGCGATGCCCCCCTGCAAGGTCAAGCCCTGTTTCGCAACAAGTCCCCCTTCAGGGGCAGACCAATCCAGGAATTCTCCGGTCAACGACCGATTCGATGAATCGATCCAGATGGTCCTCTTCACGTTCGCGACGCTGCACGTTCGCGACGCTTGCCGCGTACGCGAGCCCGAGCCCGAGCCCGAGCCCGAGCCCGACACTACGAACGCGGCGTCATGACTACGGTCAAAGTCCGTAGTGTCGACGGCGAAGTTGTAGTGTCGCCGCGCTGACCTTAGTGACGGCGCCCGGACCGTGGTGTCCTGTGCGGGTCCGCGGTCGCTGCCACCGGCATCCACCCGCACCCAGCGCCTAGGGTCGAAGGCGTGAGCATCGTCGTCAGCGTTCCCGGATCCACCCTGTTGAACACCTACGAAGCGCTGCCCGGGCCTTTGCCGCAGGACGTCGAGTTCGTGCAGTGGGACATGAAGTCGCCGCCGCCTCGCGACCGCTTCGACATCGTCGTGCCGCCGTACATGGGTGGCATCGCCGTGCTCGCCGCGCTCGAGGGCGTGCACGCCGAACTCGTGCAGAGCCAGTCGATCGGATACGACGGCGTGGAGTCCGTGCTGCCCGCCGGCCTCGTGTTCGCGAATGCGGCGAGCGTGCACGAGGCATCCACTGCGGAGCTGGCTCTCGCGCTCATGCTCGCCGTGCAGCGCGGCATACCCGGATTCGTTCGCGCCGCCGAACGCGGTGAGTGGGCGCCCGAGCGGCTGGCGAGCCTCGCCGATCGCCGAGTACTCATCGTGGGATACGGCGGCGTCGGCAAGGCCGTCGAGGCTCGGCTGGCCGGATTCGAGGTCGAGGTCACGCGCGTCGCATCCCGCGCTCGCGACGAGGGGGAGGTACACATCCACGGCATCGACGAGCTGGCCACGTTGCTGCCGAACGCCGACATCGTCGTGATCGGAACCCCGCTGACGGACGCCACCAGCCACCTCGTCGACGACGCGTTCCTCTCCGCACTCCCCGATGGCGCCCTCGTCGTGAACGTCGCGCGCGGCGCGGTGGCCGACACGGATGCCGTGCTCAAGCACGCGACGGCCGGCCGGCTTCGGTTCGCGCTCGACGTGACCGACCCGGAGCCGCTGCCGCACGGGCATCCGCTCTTCGCGCTGCCCAATGTGCTCATCTCGCCGCACGTGGGCGGCGCCTCGACCGCGATGATGCCGCGCATGGCCCGGTTGTTGCGCCGCCAGATCGAGCGGATGCTGGCTGGCGAGCCGCCACTGAACGTCGTGCTCCGCACGTAGGCGGACCGTCATCTTCGAGACCGCGAGCGCGAAAGCCTTGTGAACGCACGCAATGGCATCGCTACCATCTCGTGACTGAAGGACAGGTGTCCCTCCTCCCACTCTCCGTCTCCTTGTTTACACACACGACACAGGCCTGCTAGATTCCGGTCGTGTTCGCGATAACAATTGTCCGGACCGGCATCGTCGCCGGCCTGGTCGCAGGATTCGCCCTCGCCGCAACGCCGGCCGCATCCGCTGCACCGCCCACAGCGCCGACCGTCTATGTTGACTGCGCTGCATCGCCAGGAGGGGACGGATCGCAAGGCCACCCCCTCAACAGCATCGACGCGGTCGATTCGCTCGAACTTTCCCCTGGCGAGTCCGTGCTGTTTCGTCGCGGCACGACCTGTGACGGAGAGCTCGCCCCGCAGGGGAAGGGAACTCCGGCGGCTCCGATCACCATCGGCGACTACGGCGACTCCAGGCAACGTGCCGTCATCGATGCGAACGGCGCCACGAATGCGGTCCTCCTGAAAAACAACGCCTACCTGAAGCTCACGAAGCTCGAACTCGTCGCGCCGGGCGACAACCTGACGCCGCGACGCGGTGTGTACGTCTACGGCGACGACGGTGGCACGCTCGCGGGGCTCCGCCTGGAGGCGCTGTACATCCACGACGTACGCGGCCAGTTGCCTGCGGTGGCCGACCCGGGCAACCTCTCCAGCTTCAAGGGCAAAGGACCAGACGCCTCCGGCGGCATCATCGTGGACGCCGAGGGAAGCAAGACTCCGACGGCCTTCAGTGGCCTCACCATCGTCAACAACCGCATCGACGACGTCGATCGCCAAGGCATCTACTTCTGGTCGAACTGGTGCAGACGACCACAACTCAGCCGCTGGGCAGACCTCTGCACCGCGCCATGGTTCCCCGACACCGACGTGCTCGTGGCCGGCAACCACCTTTCCAGCATCGGCGGCGACGGCCTGGTCATCACCGGCTCGCAGGGCGCCACGGTCGAGCACAATCTTCTCGACGGGTTCAACCGCCGTGCGGGCTCGTACGATGCGGGCATCTGGACGGCGAACTCGACCGACGTGCTCATGCAGTACAACACGGTGACTGGCGGCACCGGCACGCTCGACTCGCAGGCGTTCGACATCGACCACGCCACCAGCGATGTCACCGTGCGATACAACTTCAGCCACGACAACGACGGCGGCTTCATGCTCACCTGTCCCGACGCGGGCGGTACTCACGACTTTCTCGTGTACGGCAACATCTCCGTCAACGACTCGACTCGCGTCATTCAGCACGGCTGCGGCGGACCGATCTACAACGGCAAGTTCTTCAACAACACGATCTACACCGATCACACATCGGCGAACGTCTGGGATGACTCCGGGGTGAGCCCGGACGTCGAGATCTTCAACAACATCTTCGTCGCCACCGGAACCGGAAAGCTCACGTTCGTCAAGCCGAGCGATGGGCTGACCATCCACGACAACCTCATGTCGGGCTTCAGCCCGCCGTCCGGAGCGACACGCACGCTGACAGGCGAGCCGGATCTCTTCGCACCCGGCGGTGACGATCCCGCCGATTACCGCCTCGGGCCAGACAGCGCCGCACTCGGCGCGGGAGTCGCCACCGCGATTCCCGTCGACTACTTCGGCTCACCGATGCCGACCTCTGCGCCGCCCAACATGGGCGCGTATCAGGGCAAAGGGCTCGAGCGATCCGAAGCCAACGGATGCGTACTGCAACTGAGCGCGCCCGCCGCTACCGTGCAAGCAGGAACGGCGTCGATCGACCTGGCCGTCACGAACCCGTGCCTCGACGCATTCGCGGGGTCCGCGGTGACTGCGACGATGTCGCCGGACTTCTCCCTGGTCGGATCCCCGGTGTCGCCAGTGGTCGCTGCCGGAGAAACCCGACACGTGACAGTGCCGGTGGCGATTCCCGACACCATCACGCCGGGAACCTACGCCGTCGCGCTGTCGCTGGGCGGGGAATCCACGACGGTGAACGTCACCGTACCGTCGGGATGGACCCAGCGATACGGAGAGGACTTCTCCAACGTGGCGATCGGAACTTTGCCCTCGGGTTGGTACGCCAGTAGTCCCGGCAGTGCAGGCGTTGTAGCTGCTGACGGTGGCCGTGCGCTCTCGATCCAGAGGATCGCCGGGGCAACGAACGTCGTTCGGTGGGACTTCGGAGCTGTGCAACCCACCGCCAGAGTGGAGATGCGTGTGAGGGCGGCTCAGACCGGTGGTGCCATCGGCCTGCAGGTTCTGGATGCATCGCAGCAGCCGGTCGCGCGGGTATCGATGGCGGACCTCGGTGTCTGGGCCTTCACAAATGGCAACACATTCATCAACACCACCGATAAGTACGTCGCGAACACCTGGTATGACGTCGCGATCGTGGTACGGGCGACCGACTATGACGTGTACATCGACGGCGCCCTGCTCGGCACCGGCTCGACGACCGGTGGGCGAGTGCCTACGTCGTTGCGGGTGCAGATTCCGAGCAGCGTGACCGTGCCGAGCACGTTCCTGGTGGATGACATCACTATCGCAACGCCGATCGATGACGGCGCGACGCACGTTCCCGCAGCAGTCGAACCCGCCATCGATCCGACGATCGCACAGCGCCGCCCGGCCTCCGTCGACGCCGGCCGCAGCCTCGGCCTGCTTCTTGCCGGGTTCCGGCCCGATGAGCTCGTGACGATCACGAGCACGAGCACCAGCACCGTGAAGCGCGCTGGTGCGGCGGTTGCAGGCTCGGTGCCGACCGCAGAGGCCGTGAGTGATGCCGACGGCACCGTGCGTGCCGCTCTTCCCATTCCGTCCGACCAGCCGGCCGGACCGATCACGGTGACGGCGATGCAGAGCATGTTCGGTCCGAGGTTGACGGCAACCACCACCGCCACTGTGGTCTCGGATGTGCCGCCAGGGTCAGGCAGTGAAGGCGACGGTTCCGGCGGCGAGGGCACGACTCCGGGCGGCACGGGCGGCACAGGTGGTCAAGGGGCGGGCGGCATCTCAGGTGCAGGGCCGAACGACAACGCCGGAATGCCATCGACACAGAACGCCGCCGGTCGGCTCTCGGATACAGGCAGCGACCTCGTGGGCCCCTTCCTCGGCGGAGCACTCATCGTCGCAGCCGGCGCGGCGACGATGCTGATTGCACGACGCCGACGACGCATTGAGTAGCCGCAGCGCCGGCGAACGCCCCGCCCACTCATCGACATAGCGCTGAGCCGCCACTGAACGTCGTGCTCCGCACCTAGCGTCGCACCTAGCCCAACCCTCGCTTCAGCCGTCGCAAATCGCGGGTGCAGACCGGGCTGGTTCGCATTTTGCGACGGTTGAACTGTCGGGGCGGCGCGAGCCGCGAGGCCGCGCGTTACGCGGCTGCGGCGTCCTCCACCGAGGAGGCCTCGCTCAGCGCGGCGAGCTCGTCGCCGGCCAGCTGCAGCGTGACCGACTCGAGCAGCGCAGGCAGCTGCTCGATCGTGCGGGCGCTGGCGATCGGCGCCACGACAGTGGCCTGCTCGCGCAGCCACGCGAGTGCAACGGCCGCGACGGATGCTCCGTGCGACGCCGCCACGTCATCGAGCGTGGCGAGCACGCGGCGTCCGCGGTCGTCGAGGTACTTCACCGCGCCGGCCGCCCGTGCGCTGTCGACGTCGATGCCGTCGCGATACTTACCGGTGAGGAATCCGCTCGCGAGCGCGAAGTACGGCACCACGCCGAGCCCGAAGCGCTCCGCCCGTTCGCGAAGCTCGGTCTCGAATTCGCGCTCGACCAGGTTGTAATGCGGCTGCAGCGCGACCGCCCGGTGCAGCCCGTCGCGCTCGGTCACCTCGAACCACTCGTCGATGCGCTCCGGCGTGTAGTTGGAGATGGCGATCGCCCGCACCTTGCCGGCATCCACCAGCTCGGAGAGCGCGCCGACCGTGTCGGCGAGCGGAATGGTCGGGTCGTCGAAGTGCGCGTAGTAGAGATCGAGGTGGTCGACCTGCAGGCGGCCGAGCGAGGCATCCGCCGCGGCCTTGATGTTGCTGGGGGCGAGCCCCTTGAAGTCAGGATGCGAGCTCACCTTCGTGGCGATCACGAAGGTGTCGCGGTCGGGTCGCCGTGCGAGCCAGCGGCCGAGCGCGCGCTCGCTCTCTCCGCCATGGTTGCCTGGCACCCAGTGCGAGTAGCCATCGGCGGTGTCGATGAAGTTCCCCCCGGCGGCCGCGTACGCATCCAGCACGGCGAAGGACCCATCGTCGTCGGAGGTCCACCCGAAGACGTTGCCGCCGAGTGACAGCGGGTAGACCTCGAGGTCGGATGAGCCGATGCGGGAGCGCGGTGCAGACATGGAATCTCCTTCGTGGCGTGCGGGCTGGTTCTCTACGATGCAACGCGGTTCCGTCGAATGCATTCCGAGCCGTCATGCTCCGTCATCGTGGCCTCAGTGTGGTCCGACCACAGTGCTACAATTCTGTGGTCAGACCACAGGAGGTGCTCATGGCGGCGCTACGCGAGCCGGATGCCGGCGCCACCGCGCCGGGCGCGGCCGTTGCGGGCGCCGCCGTTCCGGGCGCCGCCGTTCCGGAAGCCGCGCCCCCCGCGTCGCGCGCGTGGCGCGTCGCTCTCGAGCACATCGAGTCCCGACTGCTCAGCGGCGAACTCCGGCCGGGCGACCATCTCCCACCAGAGCGCCAGCTCGCGGCGCATGTCGGCGTCGCACGTTCGTCGGTGCGCGAGGCGATCCGCGTGCTGGAGGTGCTCGGTCTCGTGCGCACCGCGACCGGGAGTGGACCGAACGCCGGTGCCATCATCGTCGCCTCGCCCGACGGCGGCATGAGCGCTGTCATGCGCCTGCACGTCGCCGCGCAGGGGTTCCCGGTGGCCGACGTGGTCGAGGCGCGACTCGTGGTCGAGCCGGCGATCGCAGCGCACCTCGCGCAGGCGCAGGCGCGAGCCGCGAACGGTGCGGTGAACCTGCAGCGGGCATCCGCTCTGCTCGACGCCATGGACGTGCCCGACCTCGAGCCCGCAGAGTTCCTCGCGCTCGACGCGCGGTTCCATGTAGCGCTGGCTGAGGCATCCGGAAACGCGGTGCTCAGCGCCACCATGGCAGGTCTGCGCGATTCGATCGAGGGCTACGTGTTGCAGGCGGTGCCCAATCTGCCTTCGTGGTGGGCGACATCCGCTCGGCTGCGCTCCGAACACCGGGGCATCATGCAGGCGATCCGCGACGGAGACGCGACGGATGCCGCGCGTCGCGTGCACGCTCACGTCGCCGGGTACTACGCGGAGTCCCGGATCACGCCCACGAGGTCGCCCACCACGCGGCCGGCCGCGCACCCCACCCCGTCGCCCACCACCCCGCAGCCGCCCACCACCACCTACTAGCCCGCGAGATGTCAGAAAATGCGACCAAGCGAGAATGATCGCGACAATTTCTGACTTCTCGACGCGGACGACATCGACACCGGAGGAGAACGAGACCATGGTGCAAAGACAGCTGCCGCAGGTGCGAGAGCTCGCCGCCCTCATGCAGTTCAAGAAGCCGGAGCTCAACGCGAAGAAGCGGCGACTCGACTCGGCCCTGACGACCTACGACCTTCGCCGCATCGCGCAGCGCCGCACGCCGAAGGCCGCGTTCGACTACACCGACGGGTCGGCGGAGGGCGAGATCAGCCTGGCGAGGGCGCGGCAGGCGTTCGAAGACGTGGAACTGCACCCTGGCATCCTGCGCCCTGCTGTGGATGTCGACACCACCTGCCAGATTCTCGGCGGCCCGTCGGCGCTGCCGTTCGGCATCGCACCCACCGGATTCACACGGTTGATGCAGACCGAGGGCGAGATCGCGGGGGCCTCTGCGGCCGGGGCTGCAGGCATCCCGTTCACGCTGTCGACGCTCGGCACGACATCGATCGAAGATGTCAAGGCGGCCAACCGCACAGGGCGCAACTGGTTCCAGCTGTATGTGATGCGCGATCGGGAGATCTCGTACGGGCTCGTGCACCGCGCCGCCGCCGCCAGCTTCGACACTCTCATGTTCACGGTGGACACGCCCATCGCGGGCGCCCGGCTGCGCGACAAGCGCAACGGGTTCTCCATTCCGCCTGCGCTGACGCTGCGCACGATCGTGAACGCCATCCCGCGGCCGTGGTGGTGGATCGACTTCCTCACCACGCCGCCGCTCGAGTTCGCGTCGCTGTCGTCGACCGGCGGCACCGTCGGCGACCTGCTCGATGCCGCGATGGATCCGACGATCAGCTACGACGACCTCGCGACGATTCGCGGAATGTGGCCGGGCAAGATCGTGATCAAAGGCGTGCAGAACGTCGAGGACTCGAAACGCCTGATCGACCTCGGCGTCGACGGCATCGTGCTCTCCAACCACGGCGGCCGCCAGCTCGACCGGGCGCCGGTGCCGTTCTGGCTGCTTCCGGATGTCGTGCGCGAGGTCGGCAAGGACGCCACCGTGATGGTCGACACCGGCATCATGAACGGTGCCGACATCGTGGCATCCATCGCGCTCGGCGCGAAGTTCACGCTGATCGGCCGCGCGTACCTGTACGGGCTGATGGCGGGCGGACGCGAGGGCGTCGACAAGACCATCGACATTCTCCGCACGCAGCTGGTGCGCACCATGCGGCTGCTCGGCGTCTCCAGCCTCGACGAGTTGAAGCCATCGCATGTGACCCAGCTCACGCGGTTCGCACCCGTGCCCCGCGCGGCGGCAGCGGCAGCGGATGCCTCACCCTCGCGTCCGCGTGCCGCCGCGTCGCGCGCACGGGCTGCCTCGACGACGAAGCGGACGGCCGACACGAAGTGACCGTGTGAAGCGACCGTGCGCGTTGTCCGGTCGCTTCACCACGGTTCTGACGCCGGTCCGTGGGCTCACCGCCGCCGCAGCTCCGTGATGCGCGGGGGCCCGCCGAGCGGTGACAGGGTGAGCACTGAGCTCGGCATCGCGAGCCCGCTCGCGCGATACACGGCATCCGCCCGCTCAGCCGACTCCTCCGGGGCGAGGTCCGGCACGGTCGCCGCGGCGAGCGCGGCCGCCAACTCATCGAACCGATCGAACTGTGCGATCGTGAACTCCCCGGCCTCCTGGCCCACGGCGAGCGTCATCACGTCGACGCCGGTGAGCGCCGCGAGCGGACCCCAGGCATCCCAGAGCAGCGGCTCGTCGCCGTTCACCGCGGCAAGGTCGAGCACGAGGTTGTGCAGCAGGTACGGCCACGAGCGCAGGAAGGCCTGCGGAAGACCGGGATCGACGACGAATCGCTCGTGGTCGACGACGGCCGAGCGGGCTGTGCGCCAAGCGTCTGCGCCGACCAGGAATCGCGTTCTGGGCATGTCGCACAGGTCGAAGGCGACGCCGCCCTCTTGGTCGGTGTATCCCTCGGGCATCTGGGGTTCGACGAGCATCCAGCGGCCGCGCTGCCTGTCCCAGACTTCGGCGATCACGTGGTCGAGCCACCACCCGCGCATCAGGTAGCCGCCGAAGCCGATGCGCATGCGCGCCGGGATGCCCGCCTCCCGCGCGAGTGCCACGAACAGCAGCGTGAAGTCGCGACAGCATCCGAGTACGCGGGCGTGGTCGTCGCGCTCGGCCGTGATGGGGCCGGACTGCAGCTCGTCGAGCCGCAGCAGGATGCTTTCGGCGTACCGCAGGTCGATCTCGGCCATGCGCTCGACTGCGAATCCCAGCCAGGTCGGATCGCCCGCGGCTCGGTAGTGGAAGATCAGGGTGCTCGTGAGGCGACGGATGTCTGCGACCGTGCGCGGGGCATCCGCGAGCCAGTCGCGCAGCACGCCCGGGTCGCTGGTCGCGGTGTGCCGCACGTAGTCGAGAGCGAGCTGTGTCGCTGTCTGGTTCATAACGGCCTTTCTGCGGAAGGGACGATGTCTTCTTCCGTTGTGCACCCTCACACCGTGTGAGGGTCAAGGCCGTGTGGCTACCGGTTCTGCAGGAGCGGGCCCCAGACGGCGCGGGCGCCGGCATCGCCGATGAGCACCACGTCGACCACCGATCCCACCGCGACGACGATGGCCGCGATGCCGATCAAGATGCGGATGCCCACGAGCGCCGTGCCGGTCATGCGGCCTGCGAGCATCCGTTCGCCGAATCTCGTCCACAACCACTCGATGAAAGCGACGATGAACAGTGGGATGACCCATCCGAGCAGGGTGTTGCCGAGATCCGCGTGCTTCTGGATCGCCGGCGTGACGCCGGTGACGGCCTCGAGCGCCAGACCCGCGTTGACGGTGATCGGCGTGAGCACGAGCACGACCAGGGCGGCAAGCGGCGTGACGATCCCGAGCCTCCGTGCCGCGGCCGGCCACAGCGCGTGCAGCAGCACGGCGAGCGCGGTCAGCGGCGTGAGCACCACGACCGCGTGCACGAGCAGGATGTGCAGCGGCAGGCCCAGGAACGTGTACGAGTCCATAGCCGTGAAACGTAGTGCACGCTCCGATGGTTCAGCTGCGCGCTGGAGCTAGGAGCGGAGGCTCCCTATCGCACGGCCGTCACGCCGCAAGCTGCGCGCCGGAACCGGCGATGGGGGCCCACCGCCGACCGCCGTCTCGGCGGTCGGTTGTGGTCAGCACCCTCAGTATGCGGAACTCGTTGAACCGCACGGGTGCGCACCTCGTGTCTCTTGTGAGCCACCTCGCCGCGCGCACGCGAGCGCAGAATGAGCGGTGGACGACGGAGGCGACATGGGCGCGGACGACGCCGCACTGCTTCGTGCTCTGCACGACGAGCACGCGCCTGCCCTCTGGCGCTACGTCGTCTCGCTCACCGGTGATACCGCGCAGGCGGACGACATCGTGCAGGAGACGCTGCTGCGCGCCTGGCGCAAGCAGAGTGTGCTCGACCAGAGCGAGACATCCGCTCGGGCGTGGCTGTTCACGGTGGCGCGCAACCTCGTGATCGACGGCGTGCGGAGCGCGCGGCACACGCACGAGGTGACGACGGACGTGCTTCCGGATGCCCCGGCACCCGACGACACGGACGCCAGGCTCGATGCGTGGCTGATCGCGGACGCGCTCGCGTCGTCGTCGCAGGAGCATCGTGCCGTGATCGTGCACGCGTACTACGGCGGACGCTCCACGGCGGAGATAGCCCTGCAGCTGAGCATTCCGGAAGGAACGGTGAAGTCGCGCATGCACTACGGGCTGCGAGCGCTGCGGCTCGCCCTGCAGGAGATGGGGGTGACCCGATGAACGACCACGAGGTGTCCGACCGCGCCTATCACGCCGATCACGCGCGGTTCGCGGAGTGGGATGCCGCCTACGTGCTCGGCGCGCTCTCCCCCGCCGATCGACGGGCGTACGAGGAGCACCTGGCGAGTTGTCCCGCCTGCTCGGCCGCAGTGCGCGAGCTGGCGGGAGTGCCGGGACTCCTCGGTGCACTCCCGACGAACGAGGCCGTGGCCCTGTTGTTGCATTCGCCGCCGGATGCCGCCGAGTCTGCTCCGATGCGCGACATGGCCGCCCCGGATCTCGCTCCTCCCGACCTCGTGCCGGCGCTCCTGCACCGGGTACGGCACCGCAGGCGGGTGCGGCGCTGGTCGCTGGCCGGCGCGATCGCGGGTGCGGCCGCGGTGGCAGCTGCGGTCGCCCTGGTAGTGCCCGCCGTGGTGAGCGCGCCGCCGGCGGCATCCGTCGCGACGAGCCTGCACCAGGTGGGGAGCGCATCCGGATCCACCAGTCCGCTCGCGGCGCAGGTCACGCTCACCCCGAAGAAGTGGGGCACGTCGATCGGCATGGTCTGCACGTGGAAAGCGGACTCGAGCTGGTCGCCCGGCTCCGGCAGTGCCACGCATTGGGACTACGGGCTCTGGGTCGTCGCGCGTGACGGCACGACCGACCGGGTCGCGACCTGGTCGGCGGGGCCTGGGGATGTCGTGCGCACGACCGATTCGACCGCGATCCCGGTGTCGAACATCGAGCGCATCGAGCTGCGCGCCCTCGATACGGGAGCCGTGCTGCTGGCCGCTCCGGTGCATCCGGGCACCTGAGGTTCTTGCGGAGCTTCAGATGAACCACGCGGCGGCCGAGCACGTGGTCTCGGCGGGCGGCGCTCATTCGGCGTCGTCGGCATCCACGGAAGGATTCATCGTGCGCAGAACAATCGCACCGGCTCTCGCCGCGGCGGCGATCGCCGTCTTCGCTCTCGCCGGGTGCGCCTCCGGCGGCTCCCCGGCCGGCTACTCGGCCGGATCGTCGCACAGCGCATCCGCTCCGCCCTCCACCGCGCAGGCGGGGAACGCGGCGACCTCGAACGATCTGAGCACGGCGAGCACGGCGCTCGGCACCGTGGTCGTCGACGGCAAGGGTCTCACCGTCTACGTCTTCGACAACGACACGGCGGGCTCCGGCAAGAGCTCCTGCACGGGAGCCTGTCTCGGCCTGTGGCCTCCCGTCACGACCGGTTCGGCGTCACCCTCAGCGAGCGGTGTCACCGGCAAGCTCGGCACCATCGTGGCCGCGAACGGCAAGCACCAGGTCACACTGAACGGATCGCCGCTGTACACCTATTCGGGCGACCGCGCCAAGGGCGACGTCACCGGACAGGGCGTGCAGGGCATTTGGTGGGCGGTGTCGCCGTCCGGCGACAAGATCACCGGGAGCAGCAAGAGCAGTGGTTACTGACGACTGAGGTGAGGACAAGCGAGCTTGCTCGCTTTTCCTCAGCCGATGGAGTCAGCCCAGCGGCGCAGCCGCGATCACTGACTCAGAACAACGCGCGAAGCGTGGCGAGCATGCGCTGCTCGTCTTCGAGCTGGCCGCCCTCGTGGCCGTTGTACGGCCAGACGACGATCTCCTTGGATGCCCCGGCGTACGCGTTGAACGCCCCGAACACCGTCGAGGGCGGGCACACGGCATCCATGAGCGCGGTCGAGAACCAGGCGGGAGCCTTCGCACGCTTGGCGAAGTTCACACCGTCGAAGTACCCGAGCACGGAGTGCACCGCGGCGACTCGCTCGCGGTGCACCGCGAGGTAGTTGCCGATCTCCTTGTAGGGCAGGTTGTCGGTGATGACGGATGCCCGCGGAAAGTCGCACAGGAACGGAACCCGCGGGAACGCCGCCACGACGTCGGGCACCAGCCCGGCCACTGCGAGCGTGATGCCGCCGCCCTGACTGGTACCGGCGACGACGACCCGATCCGAGTCGACGACCTGTAGCGAGCGTGCCGCCTCGACGGCGCGCACCGCATCGGTGAAGAGCCGGCGGTAGTAGTAGGTGTACGGGCTCTCGATGCCGCGGGTCATGACGCCGGGAACGGACGGGCCGCTGCCGTCGGGATCGAACGTGTCACCGAGCCCCCAGCTGGATCCCTGACCGCGGGTGTCCATGAAGAAGTGCGCGAAGCCGGCGGATGCCCACAGCAGGTTCTCCAGAGCGTGCCCGCGACCGCCGCCGTAGCCCTGGTACTGCACGATGGTCGGCAAGGGTCCGGACGC
Organism: Humibacter antri; assembly: GCF_054777235.1. Taxonomy (NCBI): domain Bacteria; kingdom Bacillati; phylum Actinomycetota; class Actinomycetes; order Micrococcales; family Microbacteriaceae; genus Humibacter; species Humibacter antri. Next base: position 119,479 of record NZ_BAAHAW010000001.1, read on the forward strand.
CCCGGCCGGCACCCGCAGCCACGCCTTGATCGGCTGCCCGTGGAAGCCGTTGAACGTGACGTCGTAGAGGTCGATGGAGGTGAGCCCGGTGTCGACGGGTGTCAGCACGACATCCAACGGAAACGAGCGGGCGTCGTCGAGCGTCTCGGTCCAGAACGCGTCGAAGTCGTGCGGTTCGCGCTGTTCGCTGGTGTACGTGCGCAGTTCGTGCTCGGGGAGGTCGGTGAACATCGCCCACCAGACTATTGCTCCGCCGGTTGAGCTCGTCGAAACCAAGCCCCGGGAAATGCCCCGCCGGTTGAGCGGCTATTGCCCCGCCGGTTGAGCTCGTCGAAACCAAGCCGACGGGTTTCGACAGGCTCAACCGACGGTAACGGTTCCTATTGAACTCGTCGAAACCAAGCCGACGGGTTCCGACAGGCTCAACCGACGGTAACGGTTCCTATTGAACTCGTCGAAACGAAGCTGCCGGGTTTCGACAGGCTCAACCGACGGTAAGGATGCCTACTGAGCTCGTCGAAACGAAGCTGCCGGGTTTCGACAGGCTCAACCGACGGTAACGGTTCCTATTGAGCTCGTCGAAACCAAGCCGCCGGGTTTCGACAGGCTCAACCGACGGTAAGGGAGCCGCTCAGCTGCGGCCCATGCCGCGGTAGCGCCAGCCGGCAGCCGTCCAGGCGTCGCGGTCGAGAGCGTTGCGCCCGTCGATCACGATCGGGCGCGCCACGAGGTCGCGTGTGGCGATCGGGTCGAGCCCGGTGTACTCCGGCCACTCCGTGACGAGGATGACGAGGTCGGCGCCGCGCAGGGCATCCGTCGTGTCTTCCGCATACTCGAGCTGCGGATGCCTCGCCCTGGCATTCGCCACCCCCCTCGGGTCGGCCGCCACCACGTCTGCGCCCAGCCCCTTCAGTGCGACGGCGACGTCGAGCGCCGGGGAGTCGCGCACGTCGTCGGAGTGCGGCTTGAAAGTGACGCCGAGCACAGCGACCTTGCGTCCCACGACCGACCCGCCCAGCTCCGCGGTCGCAAGGTCGACCACGCGGCGGCGCCTGCGCAGGTTGATCGCGTCGACCTCCTTGAGGAACGCCAGCGCATCACTACGGCCCAGCTCGTCTGCGCGGGCCGTGAACGCGCGGATGTCTTTGGGCAGGCATCCGCCGCCGAAACCGACGCCCGCGTTCAGGAACCGCCGACCGATGCGGTCGTCGTACCCGAGGGCATCCGCCAGCTGCGTCACGTCGGCGCCGGTGGCCTCGGCGATCTCGGCCATCGCGTTGATGAACGAGATCTTCGTGGCGAGGTACGCGTTCGCCGCGACCTTGACCAGTTCGGCGGTCGCGAAGTCGGTGACCATGCGAGGCGTGCCGTGCTCCAGCGCGTGCGCGTACACCGTGTCGAGCACGGCGACGGATGCCTCGTCCCCCGCCTCCACGCCGTACACCAGCCGGTCGGGATCGACGGTGTCGCGCACCGCGTAGCCTTCGCGCAGGAACTCGGGGTTCCACAGCAGCCGCGCACCTGTCGCGCGGATGCGCTCGACGAGCGCCGCGGACGTGCCCACCGGAACGGTGCTCTTGCCGACGACGACGTGTCCGGGCGCCAGGTGCGGGAGCAGGGCATCCACCGCGGAGTCGACGAAGCGCAGGTCGGCCGCGTTGCCGTCGCGCATCTGGGGTGTGCCGACCGCGATGAAGTGCACGGTGGCGTCGGATGCCTGGCTCGCGTCGGTCGTGAACCGCAGCCGGCCGGATGCGATCGACTCCGTCAGCAGGTCCGACAGGTCCGGTTCGAAGAACGGCGGCTGCCCGAGGGAGAGCCCGGCGATCTTCGCCTCGTCGATGTCGATTCCGACCACGTCGTGCCCGAGCTGGGCCATCGCGGCCGCGTGCACGGCGCCGAGGTAGCCGCATCCGGTCACCGAGATTCTCATGGAGTCGAACGTACCGCGCGGCCATGAGCGGATGCCCCCGCAGTGGCGTGCGGTCAGTCGGAGACACGCCGTCGGCATTTGCCACGCGAAGCCATTCGGACAGAGGAGTTCCGCGTGTCTTTCGATTTCCCGCCCCATTAGGATTCGACGCATGGCTGCAGCGATTCCAGCGGGTTGGTATCCGAATCCGTGGAACGACGCGGAGGAGCTCTACTGGTCCGGCGCGGAGTGGACCGGTATCTCTCGCGCGGCCCGTCGTGTCGCTCCGCAGCAGGGGACGCCGGTGACATCCGACGGCGTCGAGGACTCCACGATCATGCGCCCGGTCGGTCCTGCGGCAACCCGGGACGCCGCGCCTCTCGTCGCGGCACCCGACAGCTCCGTCGGCACCGTTCAGCCGCTACTCGAGCAGTCGTATCCGACGGTGCCATACGGGGATCAGCAGCACACCGGGCTCTCGTACGTGCCGACGTCCGCTCCGGGCCCGAACCCCTTCGGCCCACCGGCCTACACTCCCCCCGCCTACGTTCCCTCCGTCGACCTTCCGCCCGACCACGTTCCCTCCGCCGAGGTTCCCTCCGCATACGCTCCCCTCGCCGACGTTCCCCCCGCCTACGCTCCCCTCGCCGACGTTCCGCCCGCCTACGCTCGCCCCGCCGAGGTTCCGCCCGCCTACGCTCGCCCCGCCTACGCTCCCCGCTCCGACGTTCCCCCCACCTATGCGACCGGATACTCCGCGCCGCAGTACGCGCCTCCTGCAGCTCCGAGCACGCCGGATGCTTCTGCGCCTCCCGAGCAGCCGCAGTTCGACCCCGCACGCACCACCACTGATGCCGCCTCGCATTCCGACGCACCGCACACGGACTCGGCAGACGCGGCCACCATCCGCTGGGCTCTGAGCGCGGGAGCACAGCCGCAACCGGAGAACAACCCTCGGGCGAGGTTCGGCTTGATCGCGATGATCGTCGGGATCGTGGCCGCCGTGTTCGCGGTCATCCCGGGCCTCAGTTTCGCGGCCTGGATCCCTGCGTTCGTCGCCATCGGGTTCGGCATCGTCGGCTACCTCGGCGGCCGACCGCGCGCCTTCTCCCTCACCGGCATCATCGCGGGCGGAGCAGCCCTCGCGGTCGGCACCGCCGTCTCGATCTGGTTCCTGGCGCAACTCGGCGTTCTGGCCCGCTGACGCGTCCACACGCGCCACTCACCAGGAAGCATTCCGTTTGAACCGCAGAAGTGGTTCCAAGCGCCCTGTTTTGGAACCGTTGCTGCAGTTCAGATGCTCGGGGTCTGTGGACAGAACGAGCGGGCTGCACCCGGTGACGAGCACACTCCTGGGATGCCTGCACGTATCCCGATGCCGCAGCAGCTGCGGGGGTCGTCCTTCCGCACGTCCGGGCCCGACACTGGCGGGCTCGGCCGCGGTCGGCTGCGTGCCGCCGATGTCGATGCGCCGTTCCATGGCATCCGCAGCGTGGGCATGGCGCTCGACGACCCGATCGCCCTCGCGCGGGCGTACGAGCCACGCCTGAGACCCGGCCAGTTCTACTGTCATACGACTGCCGCGCTGTTGTGGGGCATACCGCTTCCCCTCGATCTCGAGCACTCGCTGCATGTGCACGTCGGCACCACGAAAGGCAGCAAACCGCGGGCCAGAGGCGCCGTCGGGCACGAGTTCCGGCCTCTTATCGTTCGCCGCCGGAATCGGCTGCCGGTGACCACAGCGGCCGACACCTGGTGCCACATTTCCTCGTTGCTTTCCCGTGAAGACCTCGTCGCGGCCGGCGACTTCCTCATCTCCGGCCAACGGCTGTGGTCCGGGATTCGCACCACACCCTTGTGCACGCCCGGCGACCTTGCGGATGCAGCATCCCGTTACGGCCGCACGCCCGGCGCAACGGCCATCCGCTGGGCGCTGCCCCGGCTCCGCACGCCGGTCGACTCGCGCAGGGAATCATTGCTGCGACTACTCCTGGTCGAGCACGGCCTGCCCGAGCCGGTCGTCGCGCACCCTGCAACTGTCGCAGGCGGCGTGGTGCTGCATCCGGATCTGTCATACCCGGCATCGAAGATCGCCATCGAATACGAAGGTGACGAGCACCGCTCCAGCAAGCGTCGCTGGCGCGACGACCTGCGCCGCGTCAGGCTTCTCGAGGAGGCCGGCTGGCGCGTCTTCCGTGTGACGGACGACGACATCAACGCCCCGGCCGCGCTGGTTCGCGCGATCCGCAAGGCCATTGCCGCCTCCTCCTGATGTCTCCTCATGCATTCTCTACGAGCGTGCGATTTCGACTGCAGAAACGGTTCCAAGGCGGCGGCTTTGGAACCATTTCTGCAGTTCAAACACCCGCGGACGGGAGGAGCGAGAAAGAGAGAGAGAGAGAGAGAGAGGGAGAGAGAGAAGGGAGAAGGGAGGGAGTCAGATTGCAGAGTTGGCTTGGGCGATCAGCGCGTCGACCACGTCGTCGGTGAGGCCGACGCCGGGGAAGCGTCCGATGCGGCGCAGCGGCATCGAGCCCATCATCGCGATGAGCTCTTCGTTCTGGAACATGCCGGCCGCCGCGGGATTCTCGGTGGCGGCCTGCTGCATGAGACCGGCCAGCACCTGCTGCCCGCCAGGATGCCGCATCCACTCCGCAAGCGACGACTGCCGGTCGAGCGGCACCACGGGCTCGTTCACGCGCAGCTCGACGCTGCCCTGCTCACGGATGTCGCGCGAACTCGCACCGACCAGGATCCCCGCCGGCCCGTTCTCGACGTACCAGCGCTTCAGCACCGGGTGGAAGTACGCGAAGTCGCGGTACCCGAGCGTGAACGACACCTCACGGCTCTCGCCCGGCTCGAGCGGCACGGCGTGGAATCCCCGCAGCTCGTTCAGCGGCCGGCGCACCTGAGCGCTCGGCGCCGACACGTAGAGCTGCACGACCTCGCGACCGGCGACCGCACCGGTGTTCGTCACGGTGACGGACACGTGAACGGACAGGTCGGTATCCGTGCCCTCGACGCTCATCGAGAGTCCTGAGTACTCGAAGCTCGTGTACGAGAGCCCGTGCCCGAACGGGTAGCTGACCGGCAGTTCGCGGGCGTCGTACCAGCGGTAGCCGACGAAGACGCCGTCGCCGTACTCGAGGTGCCCGTCGCGTCCGGGAAATGCGAGGAACGCCGAGTTGTCTTCGAGCTTCTCGGGGATCGTCTCCGTGAGCCGCCCCGACGGGTTCGCGACACCGAACAGGACGTCCGCGATCGCGCCGCCCCCAGCCTGCCCGAGCAGCCATCCCTCGAGCACCGCACGGGCCCCGCCCTGCCAGTTCGAGACGCGCACCGCTGAGCCGTTCGAGAGCACCACGACCACGTTCGGGTTCGCCTGCGCGACCGCGGCGAGCAGCGCGACCTGGTCGGCGGGCAGGTCGATGTTCCGCCGGTCGTAGCCCTCCGACTCGGCCGCCGACGGCAGGCCCAGGAACACCACTGCGACCTCGGCGGAGGATGCCACGGCCGCCGCTTCGCGCACGAGCTCACCGGCATCCCCGCTCCCGTCGAGCGTGAATCCGGGTGCGAACGGCACGCCGGAGCCTGCGATGCGACGGATCTCGGTGAGCGCGTCGTCGAGACGCGTCGGCTCGATCTGCGAGCTGCCGGCGCCCTGATACCGCGGGTTGCGCGCGAACTCGCCGATGACCGCGACGGCCGCATCAGGCGCAAGCGGCAGGATGCCTCCGTCGTTCTTCAGCAGCACGGCCGCGCGCGATGCCGTCTCCCGAGCCAGCGCGTGGTGCGCCTCGACCAGGTCGTCGGACACGGCCGGCTTGCTGCCGGCATCCGCCTTCAGGTGTGCGTGGTCGAACACGAGCTTCAGCACGTTCCGTACGGCCGCGTCGAGGGATGCCTCATCCAGCGATCCGCCGCGCACGGCGGCCACGATCGCGGCCGGCCCCGCCTCCGACTCGGGCATCTCCAGGTCGAGCCCTGCCGCCACGGCGGCGTCCCGGTCGTTCACCGCGCCCCAGTCGGAGACCACGAGACGATCGAACCCCCACTCGTCGCGCAGCACGTCGGTGAGCAGCCAGCGGTGCTCCGTCGCATACACGCCGCCCAGCTTGTTGTAGGCGGCCATGACCGTGGCGGGGGAGGCATCCTTCACGGCCCGTTCGAACCCGGCGAGGTAGATCTCACGCGCGGTGCGCTCGTCCATGTCGGCGCTGACGCGGAAGCGGTCGGTCTCTTGGCTGTTCGCTGCATAGTGCTTGAGGGATGTTCCGACACCCTTCGACTGGATGCCGCGGATCAGCGCCGCGCCCAGCGAGCCTGCGATCAGCGGGTCCTCCGAGAAGTACTCGAAGTTGCGCCCGCACAGCGGCGAGCGCTTGATGTTGATGCCCGGACCGAGCAGCACCTGCACGTCGAGCGCATTGGACTCCTCGCCGAGCGCCTCGCCGACACGCTCGACGAGTTCGGCATCCCACGTCGACGCCAGACCGACAGCCGGCGGGAAACAGGTCGCAGGAAGGCTCCCGCCGATGCCGTTCTCCTGCTCCGGCGGCTGGCGGCGCACACCGTGCGGGCCGTCGCTGAGCGTGATCGACGGGATGCCCAGCCGCTCGATGGCTCGGGTATGCCAGAACCCGTCGCCCGTGACGAGCGCCGCCTTCTCTTCGAGAGTGAGCTGGGAGATGAGGGCGTCGACGTCGTTGGCCATGGCATCCATTCTCTCCGGGGCCTCGGTGCGCCGCGACCGCAGAAGCCGCTCCCCGCTGGTATCGGCCGCAAGGCCGCGTATCGAAACCTGGGCCTCCGCGGTTCGGTTGTTTCGATACGCCGGCTTCGCCGGCTACTCAACCGACGGTGGGCGGGGAGCGGGCCGGAGTCGGATGCGCGGAGTACGGTCGAGCGCGTGACCCACCACCTGACGCGCGGTGAGGCGCGACGCATCGCGGTGCGCGCGCAGCTGCTGGATGCTCAGCGGCCGGGCGACGTCGTCGAGGTCGCCGAACAGCTCGGCGCGATAAAGATCGACCCCACTGCGACGATCTCGCCCGCACAGCACACCATCCTGTGGTCGCGCATCGGATGGTCGTACGAATCCGCCCAGCTCACGAAGGCGGCCGAGATGGACCGGGCGCTGTTCGAGTTCGACGGGAGCTTCCGGCCGGTGAGCCTACTGCCGCTCATGCTGCCGTCGATGCGCGGCTGGCCGAGACGCGAGAGCAGCAGGCAGTGGCTTCAGGCCAACGCGAAGTTCCGAGCGGATGTGCTCGCCCGGCTCCGCGCGGAGGGCCCGCTGCCGGCCGGCGACATCCCCGACACCGCCGCCGTCACCCGCGACACCGACAGCGGATGGTACGGGCCGAACCAGGTGCCGCACATGCTCGACTTCCTCGCTCGGCAGGGTGAGGTGGCCATCGTCGGCAGGCGGGGCAGGCACCGCATCTGGGATCTCGCCGAACGCGTCTACCCGCAGAACCTCCCGGAGTACGGCGACGCGGAGGCGGCCCGGATGCTCGACGAACGCCACCTGCAGGCCGCGGGCATCGCGAAGCAGAAGTCGCGGTGGACCCCGGTCGGTGAGGCGGGCGAGCCTGCCACGATCGAGGGGCTGCGCGGCACGTGGCGGGTGGACCCGGAGTCACTGACGACCCTGAACGACGACGTCGACGGCCGGGTCGCGTTCCTGAGCCCGTACGACGGGATGCTGTTCGACCGACCGCGTCTGCGGGAGATCTTCGACTTCGACTACGTGCTCGAGCAATTCAAGCCGAAGCCACAGCGCAAGTACGGGTTCTTCGCGCATCCGATCCTGATCGGCGACGTCTTCATGGGCATGCTCGACACCGAAGTCGATCGCGCGCAGGAGGTGCTGCGGGTGAACGCCGTGCACGAGCTCATCCCGTTCGAGCCGGAAGAGGACGAGATGGTGCGCGCCGAGATCGCCGACCTCGGCGAGTGGCTGGGCGTGCGCGTCGCGGAGTTCTGAGCGGATCTCCCCCGCCCCGCTCCTCCCCCGCTGGTTGCGCTTGGGCCCCATCGCCGGAGGCTCCGCGCCGCTGGCGGCGTGTGGAGGGGTGATAGGGAGCGAAACCAGTGCCTGAGCGAGTTTCGACAAGCTCAAACAGCGGGAGGAGCGATAGGGAGCGAAACCTGTGCCTGAGCGGGTTTCGACAGGCTCAACCAGCGGGAGGTGCCGCAGTGACGGCGGGAGGGGCGACGGCGGCGGGAGGCGCCGCGGTGACGGGAGGCGCCGGGGTGACGGGAGGCGCAGCGGCGGCGGGAGGGGCGGCGGCGAGCGCGGCGGCGAACTCGTCCATCGCCCAGTCCAGGTCGGCGGGCTCGACGACGATGGGCGGGGCGAACCGGATCGTCGCGCCGTGCGTGTCCTTGACGAGGATGCCGCGGCGCAGCATCGGCTCCGCCAGTTCGCGTCCGGTGCCGATCGATGGGTCCACGTCGACGCCCGCCCACAGCCCCGCCCCGCGCACTGCGGTGACGCCGTGCCCGATGAGAGCGTCGAGCCGGCTGCGCATCCTTTCGCCCAGTTCGCGGGCGCGGCGCTGCGGGTCGCCGGTGGCGAGCATGCGGATCACCTCGAGGCCGATCGCGCAGGCGAGCGGGTTGCCGCCGAAGGTCGAGCCGTGCTCGCCGGGACGGATGACTCCGAGCACATCGCGATCCGCCACTACGGCGGACAGCGGCATGATGCCGCCGCCGAGCGCCTTGCCCAGAAGGTAGACGTCGGGCACGACGCCCCACAGGTCGCTCGCGAATGTCTCGCCCACCCGGCCGAGCCCGGACTGCACCTCGTCGGCGACCAGCAGCACCTGGTTCTCGGTGCAGATCCGCCGCAGTTCCGGCAGGAAGTCGTCGGGCGGCACGATCACACCCGCCTCGCCCTGGATCGGCTCCACCAGCACGGCGACTGTGTTCTCGTCGATCGCACCGGCGACAGCAGCAGCATCGCCGTACGGAACCGAACGGAAGCCCGGCGTGAAGGGACCGAAGCCGTCACGGGCATCCGGATCGTCACTGAAGCCGACGATGGTGGTCGTGCGCCCGTGGAAGTTGCCGTGGAAGACGACGATGTTCGCGGCGTCCGCTCCGACGCCCTTCACCCGATAGCCCCAGGCCCGTGCGACTTTGATGCCGGTCTCGACCGCTTCGGCGCCGGTGTTCATCGGCAGCACGAGGTCTTTGCCGGCGAGTGCGGCGAGCTCGGTCACGAACGGTCCGAGCAGGTCGTGGTGGAACGCGCGACTGGTCAGCGAGATGCGGTCGAGCTGCTCCTTCGCCGCCGCGACGAGCCGCGGGTTGGTGTGCCCGAAGTTCACGGCGGAGTATGCGGCGAGACAGTCGAGGTAACGGTTGCCGTCGACATCCGTCACCCATGCGCCGTCGCCCGAGGCGATCACGACCGGAAGCGGGGCGTAGTTGTGCGCTGCGTGCTCGTCTTCCAGGCGAAGGATGTCGGCGGCGGATTTCCCGCCGGTTGAGCTTGTCGAAACCGGGTCTGTACGGTGCCCGGTTTCGACGGGCTCAACCGGCGAATTTCGCCTCAGCGACGGAGTTCCAGGGTGCAGCATTTGACGCCACCTCCTCCACGGAGAAGCTCGGACAGGTCGACGCCGATCGGGTTGTAGCCGCGTTCGCGCAGCTGCTTCTCGAAGCCGACCGCGCGCTGGGCGATCACGACGTTGTAGCCGTCCGAGATGGAATTCAGCCCGAGGATGCCGGCATCCTCCTCGCTCACGATGATCGCGTCGGGATAGAGCCGTTCGAGCTTGCGGCGGCTGGGCTCGTCGAACGCGGCCGGCACATAGGCGATGTTCGCGTTCTCGTCGTCTTTCAGCGGATCGAGCACCGAGATCGCCGTGTCGAGGTGGTAGAAGCGCGGGTCGACGAGGTTCAGCGTGACGACCTCACGGTCATACACCTCGTGCAGTTCGCCGTGGCTCTCGACGCTGCTGCGGAAACCTGTGCCGGCGAGGATGCGCGTGCCCACCAGCAGAATGTCGCCCTCGCCCTCGTTCACCTGCTTCGGCTCCACGACGCTGAACCCGTGGTCGCCGAACCATTCCATGAACGCCGGCCCCTCCGGCGCCCGCTGCGGATACGTGAACAGCGCACCGTACGCGACGCCGTCGATGATGAATCCGCCGTTGGCCGTGTAGACCATGTCGGGAAGACCGGGGATCGGGTCGATCAGGTGCACCTCGTGGCCGAGGCGCACGAACGTCTCGTAGAGCGTCGTCCACTGGTCGAGCGCGTTCTGCGTGTCGGTCGGCTCCTGCGGATGCATCCACGGGTTGATGCGGTAGCTCACCGTGAAATGCTCCGGGCGGCACATCAGGTAAGTACGACGGGACGGCACCAGGTGCGTCGGCGCCTCCGACCGCGTCGCGGTTGCGGATGCCCGTTCGTGCGATCCGCTTCGAAGGCGTGCGTCGGTGGAGTCGATGGCCGTCATGCTTTCCAGTCTCGCACCGGGTTATTGCGTGGTGTGTCGCATTGACCGCATGATCCGTGCGCAGTTGCCGGTGAAGACGCAACGCATCCTCTTAGAATTGCAGCGTGGACAACCTCGATCGGAACATCATCGACCTGCTGCGCGAGAACTCGCGCTCGTCGTACGGCGACATCGGCTCGCGTGTCGGGCTGTCCGCATCGGCGGTCAAGCGCCGCATCGATCGGCTGGTCGTCGACGGGGTCATCCGCGGGTTCACGATCAACGTGGATCCCACCATCGACGGCATGAGCACAGAGGCCTACGTCGAACTGTTCTGCCGCGGGACGGTGTCACCGAGCGAGCTGCAGCGCATCCTCTCGGCCGTTCCCGAGGTCGCTGAGGCGTGCACGGTATCGGGCAGCGCTGACGCGATTCTGCGCATCCGCTCCCGCGACATCCCGAGCCTCGAAGCCGCGCTCGAGCGGGTGCGCGTCGCGCCCAGCGTCGATCACACGCGCAGCGCCATCGTGCTCTCCCGCCTGGTGCACCGCGAGATCGAGTGACGCGCCCATCACCATCACCCGTTGGTCGATTGGCGCATCACTCCGTTGGTCGATTGGCGCACCCATCACTCCGTTGGTTGAGCGAACGGCCCACTACCCCGTTGGTTCACTGACCCGCCCACCACTCCGTTGGTTGAGCTTGTCGAGACCGGTCCGACCGGTCCCGGGTTTCGCTCTCTGGCGGCGCGGCCGTCACGTCGCATTGCGACGCGCCGGAACCGCCTGCCGGGGCCCCAGCTCAACCCACGGGAGGTTTCGACAAGCTCAACCCGCGGGACGTCTCGACACGCTCAACCCACGGGACGTCTCGACACGCTCAACCCACGGGACGTCTCGACACGCTCAACCCACGGGAGGTTTCGACAGGCTCAACCGGCGGGGAGGTTTCGACAGGCTCAACCCGCGGGAGGGGCTCAACCCGCGGTGAGAGCGTCTGAGCGCAGACATAGCATTCACTCTCGACGCACACAGCGGATTCTGTGAACATGATCGGGTGGACGAATCGATTGCGCGCCTCCTTGTCGTGGAAGACGACCCCGATATGGCCAGACTGCTGCGACGCGGCCTGATCGCGGAGGGCTACGAGGTGCTCTCCGTCGACAACGGCGTGGATGCCCTCATCACCCTTCGCGACAACACCGTCGACGCGCTCGCGGTCGACGTCATGCTGCCCGGCATGAGCGGCTTCGAGCTGTGTCGCCGGGTGCGGGAATCCGGCCGCACCATGCCCATCCTGCTGCTCACCGCTCGGGATGCCGTCGAGGACCGGGTGTTCGGCCTCGACTCCGGCGCAGACGACTACCTCACCAAGCCGTTCGCGTTCGCCGAGCTGGCAGCCCGGCTGCGTGCGCTGCTGCGACGGGATGCCTCGACCAAGCCGACCCTGCGCGTGGGCAACCTCACCATCGACTCGCTCGAACACAAGGCATCCGTCGCCGGAAAGCAGGTCGCGTTCAGCCCGCGCGAGTTCTCGCTCGTGCGGCTGCTGGCGATGCATGCCGGCGAGATGGTGACGCGGGGCGACATCCTCGACGACATCTGGGGCGGTCACGAGCACATCGACCAGAACGTGCTCGACCAGTACGTGTCGTACGTGCGCCGCAAGCTGGATGCCGCGGACACGGGCATCCGGATCGCCACGGTCCGCGGACTGGGCTACCGGCTGGAGGCGGTCGAGGCACCCGCGGGCCAGACAGCCGTGAACCAGACCACAGGAAGCCAGGCGCCCGCGAACCACTCGGAGCACGGCGGTGCGGCCGGCCAGGGTGCGCCCGGCCGACAGGATGCACCAGAGCATGGTGAGCCGGCCGAGCCGAAGCGGTGAGCTGGATCCGCGACTTCGCCGGTCGCCTCTCGATCACGGCCCGCATCGCGGTGGGCAGCTTCGTGGTCGCGGTGCTGATCGGAGTGGTCGCGGTGATCGGCATCAGGGCGGGCGTGAGCGTGATCCTCGACAACGCCACGGTCACGCTGCTGCAACACGACGCTGAGCCGTTCGCGCAGCAGGTGGCGAGAAATCCGCGCGACATCGAGACCATCCCCGGTGAGGGACAGTACGTGGCCATCGTCTCGCCGTCGGGCCAGGTGAAGATGTCGAGCCTTCCCAAGTCGCTGCGACCCTTCGGCCACGCTCCCCTGACCGGTGAAGAGACGATCTCCCGTGTGAGCACGTCGGCGCGCGACTACATCGTGCGCACGGCGCCCGTCGTACGGGCCGACGGCGTGTGGCACATCGTCACGGCTCGCAGCGAAGACGCGAACGAGCTCGTGCTGGGCAGACTGAGCGCCGCGCTCATCGTGGGCGCCGCCGCGCTGGTCGCGTGCTTCACCGTCGCGTCGTTCATCCTGGCGCGCACCGCGTTGCGTCCCGTGAACGACATGCGTCGTCAGGCGGACGAGCTCGCCCGACGGCAGTCGGCCGGCGGAGCCGAGGACCGCGACGCCGGCTCCCGCGAACTGCTGGAGGTGCCGCCGGTGCGGGACGAGCTGGCCGCACTCGCCGTCACGCTCAACGGGCTCATCGAGGGGTTGAGGGCGTCCGCCGACCGCGAGAAGCAGCTGGTGTCGGATGCCAGCCACGAGCTCCGCACACCGCTGGCCGTGCTGCGCGGGGAGCTCGAGCTCGCGGAGCTCGACGCGGGCGACGCGGATGCCCTGCTTGCAGACATCCGCCAGTCCCACCAGACCGTGCTGCGACTCTCGAACCTCGCCACGAACCTGCTCGAGCTCTCTCGCATCGACGCGCACGGTCAGCGCGGCGCGAGCAACTGGTTCGACCTGGAAGACGAGTTGGCGGCCGCCATCGATCGCAGCCGCCAGACGGCCGCCATGCAGGGTGTCGACTGCGTGATCGACTTCGAGGTCGTTGCGGAGGCGCCGGCCGCTGGCACGGTGGCTCTCTCGAGCCAGGAGTTCGGCCGCATCGTCGACAACCTCATCGGCAACTCGATCAAGGCGCTCGCCCCCGAGGGTGCCACTGTGGACGACACCCCTCGTGAAGATGTGGGCACGGGAGTTTCTGGGGTGGATGCCGGTGCGACGGGCACCGGCACGGGCGTTGCCGAGGCTGAGGCTGAGGCTGAGGCTGAGCTTGCTGGGGCTGGCGTTGCCGGGGCCGAGGTTGCCGGGGCTGAATACGCCGGCACGGTGACGGCTCGACTCACGCATGACGGGGCATCCGTCTGCCTGTCGATCATCGACGACGGGCCGGGCATGCCGTCGGACTTCGTGCCGATCGCGCTCGACCGGTTCACCCGCGTCGACGCGGCGCGCAACACCACCACCGGCAGCGGACTGGGCCTCGCGATCGTGGCCGGACTCGTTGATGCGGCGCGCGGCGGCATCCGGCTTTCGTCACAGCCCGGCGAAGGGCTGACGGTCGACATCGTGCTGCCGCTCGCTCACGGGTGACGAGTGCACGGTCGAGGGCCGGGCGGCCGTCGACGCATGACGCGCCAGGCGAACAACCACGGTGCGCACGAATCAGCACGGTGCACCATTCAGAACGGTGCGGACGAACCACCGCGGCGCGTGAACCACCCCGGAGCATGAACTACGGCACGTGAACCACCCCGGTGCGTATATCGCGACGGCGCACGAACAACCCCCGTGCGCACGAACCAGCACGGAGCAGACAAACCAGCACGGAGCAGACGAACCAGCACGGGACAGACGAACCACCACGGGACAGATGAACCACCACGGAATGGACGCCCATTGCGTGGTGGTTCATCAACACCGTGCTCGGTCGACGCACCTGGCATGGACGCCTGGCAGACGCACCTGGGATGGGCGCCTGCCATGGACGCATCACATGAACGCCTGGGACAAGCGCCGGTGACTCGTCAGGAATTGAGGATGCGCCCGAAGTGGTACCCGATGCCGCTCCAGGTGGAGAGCGACACGATGCGCACCGGAATGCCGTAGTCCGGAGCCTCGATGATCATGCCGCCGCCGAGATAGAGGGCGACGTGCTCATCGTCGTTGAAGAAGACGAGGTCGCCCGACTGAGCCGTCGCCTCCGAGATCGTGGTGGCGACGGCATCCTGCGACGGCACGTAGTGCACCAGCGAGACGCCGACCGTCGCGTACGCCACCATGGTGAGTCCCGAGCAGTCGATGCCGTCGTGGGATGCTCCGCCGAGCACGTACGGATCGCCGAGGTAGGTGAGCGCCGACTCGACGATCTTCTCCCGCTCGCCGCCGAACTGGAGCGCCTGCGCCAGCGCTACCGCGACCTCGGGACCGTTCGGGCCAGACTCGGCCGCGACGATCCCGGCGATCGCGCCGGCGACGTAGTTCTCTCTCTGCACGGATCCGTCCGAGACTGCCGACGACACCTGCAGCTTCTGTGCGATCAGCTTCGAGTTGCTGGCGATCGTCGCCTGCAGTTGCTGCGGACTGATCGTCTCGGCCGCGTTCGCCGGTGCCGCGATCATGAGCCCCGGGATGAGTGCGAGCACGGCGCCGCCGGCGACAAGCCCTGAAAGACGGGATGCCTGCAACCTGCGATGCGCATGCCCGCCCGGCTCGTGGGTGCCCGACTTGTGGTGGGCGCGAAAGCCTCCCCCACCGAAAGCACCCCCCTGCGCAGCGGATGCCTCCCGCGGCGTGGCCGGGACGAACGTCGCGCGGGCGCGCGGAGGTTCAGTCGTCGCAGGCGTTTCCGCCGTCGGCGACGCACCCGCGGTCTGTGAGGGCGTCGCGGTCGACGACGGCGCTGCCGCTTTCGACGCCGCGGGCGTCGACGACGGGCCCGCGGTCTGCGATGCCTCTGGTGTCAGCGGCGGCCCTGCGGTCGATGACGGGCCTGCGGCCGATGACAGCTCTGCGGCCAATGACAGGCCTGCGGTCGACGAGAGGCCCGCGGTCGGTGACGGGCCTGGGTTGGCTGGTGCCTCGACGGTTGGATTCGCGGCACGTGCCTCGCGCAGCGCGCGGCGCGAGGGGTACGCAGGCGCCACTGTTCCTTCGTCCGCACCGAACAGCTCCGACACAGCGGATGTCGGCAGCGACGCCGGAGATGCATCCTGTGCCGCGCGCAGTCGCTCGCGGGCTTCCCGGCGAGAGCGCGGGGGATCGGCAAGCGCCGGGGCCGCGGTTTCGGGCTGCGACGGTGCCACTGGAACAGCGGGTCGATGCTCTGTCAAGTTCAGCGGGACGACAGGCTCAGGCGCTGTCGCCGCTACAGGCCCAGGAGCCGTCGAGATCACCGGAACGACAAGCTGAGATTCCGTCGGTGACATTGGGACAGCGAACTGAGATTCCGTCGGTGACATTGGGACAGCCACCTCAGGCCTCGTCCGAGCGACCGAGACAGCGAGGCCAGACTCCGTCGGCACGACTGGACCAGCGAACTCGAACGAGACGGGCGGCACGACGACATCGGACTCCGCCGGCGCGTGTGAAACGCGCTCCACCGGTGACGGTGCTGTCAGCGGAGAGCGGGCATCCGGAATCGGATCATCGGATACCAGCGCAGCGACGAACGCGGAGAGATCTTCGGGGTCGCCGGTCGAGTCGCTCGATGACGCGTCGTCTGCCGACGAACGGCCGTGATCGACCGCCGCTGCTCTCCGACCCATTCGCTCCCAGCCTGCTCCCGTTTCCGCACGCGGGGTACGGAGGTCTCGACAACCTTGTCCCCCAAAATGCGGACCGGCGGGCCGGCCACGCGTTCCACCATAACGGATCGATAAACGAGCACCACTGAGAAGACTCGGAGGTTCGTCGGTTATCCCGCAGCGACGTCGGGACCGCGGACGGCGTCGGGACTGCGGAGACACGCCGACGCCTGACCCGAAACACGTCTGTTTTCACGGCGCGTCGGATCGAATCTCTGCAGGAGCGCACACCCTGCTCGCGAAAGGCGGCCCAGGTCGGCGCCTGGGCGGGGTTGCGCGGGAAAGGTCCGACGGGTGAGCCTGAACAGGCTGGGCTCGACCGGCAGGGCTCAACCGACTCGACTCGACGACCGCCCGGACTGGGCTAGACCGACTCGACTCGACCGGCTGGGGAGAATTCGACCGGCAGGACTCAACCGTAAAGGCTGAACCGGCCGGACTGGGGCCGCGAGACTCGACGGGCGAGGCCCGACCGGTTCAAACCAGGCGGGTGAAGTGGTATGGGATGCTCGCCCACTGCGACAGTGGATCGAGCTCGACGTCGCGCCCCTCGGTCGGTGCGTGCAGCACCATGCCGTTACCCATGTACAGGCCGACATGGTCATCGCTGTCGAACACGACCAGGTCGCCCGGTCGTGCGTCGGCGGCGGAGATCTGGGTGCCCGCGGCATCCTGCGTCGGCACGTAGTGCGCCAGGCTGATGCCCGCTGCCGCATAGGCGACCATCGTGAGGCCCGAACAGTCGATGCCGCTGTGCGATGCACCGCCGAGCACGTACGGCGTGCCGAGATAGGTCATGGCGGTCGAGACGATCGCGGCGCGGGCGCTCGGATTGCCTGTGCCGATGAGCTGCAGGGCCATGCCCTGATCGATGCCGTACGACTTCTCGAGGTTGCCTGCGACGTCGACGGTCGCGAACGAGTCGTGCGCGACCGTCGGCTGCGCCACATCCGCCGAGACGGCCAGGTGTTGCACGTCTCCGCGCGACGCAGCATCGAGGATGGCCGTGTGCAGCGCGGCCCGTTGTGCCTGCGCCCTGCTGGGGTGCGCATCCGTGTGCACCACGGCGGCAGCGGTAGTCGCACCGTGCACGTTCTCGGCGTGCGCCGCATAGCCGGGCAGCGCGGTGGTGAGGCTCGCGATGAGTCCGAATGAGACGCCGGCGACGGCGAGCGTGATGTGGTGCCGTCGGGCCGCGCGGCGCGGAGCTGCGGCCCCTGCGTGGGCTCCGCGATGACGGCGGAGGCCCAGTGCCGTTCGGGTGCCGGCGAGGGCGTTGGTGAAGTTGTCGTACGTCGAAGAGAGCAAGCGCATAAGTGGAGACCAGGCGGGCGGCCCGCACGTACGTACGGCCACCACGAATCGTTCGGGAACAAAGAAAATGCCGGTCTTCACCGGCGTCGTCCAACGTAGGTCAGCGGTGGGTGATGCCTGCCAGGGCTCGTTCAGGTTCTCAAGGGCCGATCAGGGGTCATTTCCGTGCGGAGACCGGATGCCTGTGCCCGAGGAAGCCGCCGCGGCTCGGCGGGCGCAACCGCCCGGGATCCGCGTGCTGGTGCGGATCGCGCGGGCACGGGCATCCGACTCTCGACATTGCCGTTCTGGTCACTTGACCAGGAATGCGGTTACCGCACGCGGTTCTGCGGCGGCACTCAGGAAGTGAGCCACTGTCAGGGAATCGTCAGGCCGCCTTGCGGCTCGTGCCAGCTTCGCGCGCGCTCACGACACGACGAAGTGGCGGATGCCTCATGCCGTGTCCGACGCTGTGGACGGCATGAGGCGTCCACAATTCCGCTCAGATCACGTCGTCGGTCAGCTGGGTCGGGCTGCCGAAGCGATGGTTCGTGACCGAGATGGCCTGCTCCTTCAGGAACGGCAGCAGCTCGACCCGACCGGAGGCGGTCACCGGCCCGGAAAACACTGCGACGTCGATGCGGTCCCCGAGCGCGCGGGCCAGCGCCGCGGCGTCTCCGCCGATCAGCCGGACGCGTTCGGCCGGCGGGCCGTCAGGGTCGAGCGCGGCACCGGATGCCGCAATGCGTGTCGACCAGGCGGCATCCGTCTCGACCGCGTCGCCGACGCCGAGCTCACGCAACGCCTCGCGCAGCGGCCGTGGGAGTTGCATCGGACTGCTCACGTCGAACCGCCCGCGAATCAGGGTCGCCGCGGCGAGCACCCGCAGCAGCGCGGCGATGCCGACGCCCTCGCTGAGCCGGATGCTCACCCGCGCCGGCCGGTACCGGAACAGGTTGCGCTCCACGCCGAGGTTCGCCGCGTCACGTACGACGCCGAACTCGTTCGCCCACGCGATGGCGTCGCTCAACGCCGACCTGCGCACCAGGTCGAACTCCTCGTAGCTCATCGCCGGCTGCGCGGATTCGATCACGCGCGAGACCCGCGAATCGAGTCCGCGCAGGTGCAGGCTGGCGCTGGAGGATCCGGATGCCCCGGTCCACGAGCCCAGCCCGAACAGGTAGTTCGGGCCACCGGCCTTGTGCCCGGCGCCCACGGACGACCGCTTCCAGCCGCCGAACGGCTGCCGCTGCACGATCGCGCCCGTGATTCCGCGATTCACATAGAGGTTGCCCGCCTCGACGACGGAGAGCCAGTACTCGATCTCGTCCGGATCCAGCGAGTGCAGGCCGGCGGTGAGCCCGTAGTCCACCGTGTTCTGCCACTCGAGCGCCTGCTCGAGCGTGCGCGCGTGCATGATGCCGAGCACCGGGCCGAAGAACTCGGTCTGGTGGAATCGCGAGCCGGGCTGCACCCCTGAGCGGATGCCCGGCGACCAGAGCCGCCCCGAGTCATCCAGCCTGCGCGGCTGAACGAGCCACTCCTCGCCCGGCTCCAGCTGCGTCAGCGCGTACTCGAGCTTGCCCGTCGCCGGTTCGATCAGCGGTCCCATCCACGTCACCGGCTGCTCCGGCCATCCGACGTAGACGCTCTCCGCGGCGTCGGCCAGCTGGTCGAGGAAGCGCTGCGAGGTGCCCATGGATCCGACGAGGATGACCAGGCTCGCGGCCGAGCACTTCTGCCCCGCGTTGCCGAACGCGCTCTTCACCACGTCGGCGACGGCGAGGTCGACGTCGGCGCTCGGAGTCACGACGATCGCGTTCTTGCCGCTCGTCTCGGCCAGCAACGGAAGATCGGGCCGCCAGCTCTTGAACAGCTTCGCCGTCTCGTAGGAACCCGTGAGGATGACGCGATCCACTCTCGGGTCCGAGATGAGCGCCTGTCCGAGCTCACCCTCGTCGACGTCGGCGAGCGCCATCAGCTCACGCGGGATGCCCGCCTCCCAGATGCATTCCGCCAGCACGGCAGCGCAGCGCCCCGCCTGCGGCGCTGGCTTGAACACGACGCCGCTTCCGGCGGCGAGCGGCCCCAATACACTGCCGGCCGGGATGGACACGGGAAAGTTCCACGGCGGCGTCGCGACGGTGAGCCGCGAGGGCACGAACGTCGCGCCCTGCACGGTGTCGAGCTCACGGGCGAGCGCCGCGTAGTAGTGCGCGAAGTCGACCGCCTCGCTGACTTCGGGGTCAGCCTCCGCGATCGTCTTTCCCGTCTCGGAGGCCATCACCTCGATCAGCCGGTCACGATTGGCCGAGAGTGCCAGGCCGACCCGGTCGAGAGCCGCGGCACGGGCGCTTCCGGGAATGGAGCCCCACTGCGCTCCGGTCTGCTGCACGGTGGACAGAAGGGTGTCGAGCATCCGCTCGTCGGTCACGCGGGATGCCGCCAGCGTCTCCTGGCCGAGCTCGGACGAGGGAACGGATGCCAGTATGCGTCGCCCCCACGCCCGGTTCGCCGGGAGCGCCGGGTCGGTGTCGGACTCGTTGCGGAATGCTCCTCGTGCGACGTCTGCAGCGGTCTGCGCCGGACTCGCGGCATCCGCGGCGGTTGCTGCGCCGGCATCCGCACCACCCGCACCATCCGCGGTGGTTTGAGCAGACATGCCACGCTCGGGCCTGGCATGTCTGCGCAAACCGGTGGGGCCGTGGGACGAACCGGCGGGGCCGTCGGGCAAACCGGCAGGGCCGTCGGGCAAACCGGCAGGGCCGTCGGGCAAACCGGCAGGGCCGTCGAGCGTGGCCCCACTCGCCTCGCCGGGCTCAAAGACGATGCCGGTCGTCGGGAACAGGCCGTTCCCGCGCGATCCACGCTCCAGGCCCAGCACCGCGGCGGTGAGACCCTCCTCGGCCGCTTCGGCGGCGGGGTCCACGGGTGCGGGTCGCGGGTGGAACAACGTCGTCGGGTCGGTCTCCACCCATTCACGGGCGCGATCCTGCCTGCGGTTCGGGAGGGGTGCGAGTCCGCGAGGGCCGTCATCCGCCTCGTACTCGGCGACGGCGGCCAGGAACCGTGCCTTCTCGCGCTCGAAAAGGTCGGGCTTGTCCGTGAGCTCGAACGCGGCGGAGAGGAAGTCCTCGTCTGCGGCGTTCTCCTGGAGCCGGCGCATGAGATAGGAGATGGCGACGTCGAAGTGCCGCGGATGCACCACGGGCGCGTACAGCAGCAGGCCGCCGACCGTGTGCGCAACGGCATCCGCCTGTTGGGCGGCCATGCCGAGCAGCATCTCGAAGTCGACGCGGTCGTCTACGCCACGGCTGCGTGCGAGCACCCAGGCGTGCGCGACGTCGAACAGGTTGTGCCCCGCGACTCCGATCTTCACGGCGTGCGTGTGCTCCGGCGTGAGCGCCCAGTCGAGCACCCGCTTGTAGTTCGCGTCGGTGTGCACCTTGCCGTCGTACGTCGCCAGCCGCCAGTCGTGCAGCGCGGCATCCACTCGCTCCATCGGCAGGTTGGCGCCCTTCACGATGCGCACCTTGATCGGAGCCCCGCCTGCGGCCCTGCGATTCTGGGCCCACTCGGTGAGGTCTTGCAGGGCATCCAGGGCGTCGGGCAGATACGCCTGCAGCACGATGCCGGCCTCGAGCCCCAGCAGCCGCTGGTCGGCGAGCAGTCGTTTGAAGACCGCGATGGTCAGGTCGAGGTCGTGATACTCCTCCATATCGAGGTTGATGAACTTGCGTCGAGGGGATGCGGCCGCATACAGATAGAGCGGCGCAAGTCGCTGCACCACTCGGGTGACCGACTCGTCGAAGGCCCACATCGACAGCTGGCTGGCCACGCTCGAGACCTTGATCGACACATAGTCGACGTCGTCGCGCTCCAGCAGCTCGCGGGTGCCCTCGAGACGCGCATCCGCCTCGTTCTCGCCGAGCACCGCCTCGCCGAGCAGGTTCAGATTGAGGCGGATGTGATCGGATGCGCCCGCCGGAGCGCCGTCCTGGCGCAGCCGGGCGATCGCCTTGCCCAGCTTGGCCGGCGTCGCATCGACGATCAGGTGCCCCACCATCGAGCGCAGCACTCGACGTGCGATCGGGATGACGATCCACGGGATGGCCGGCGCGACCGCCCCGCCCACCGCTATCGCCCAGCGCTGGTACCAGGGCAGGAACCGCGGAACCGCGCGACCGAGCTGATGCAGACTCTTCGCGGCGACGTAGACATCCTGAGGGCGGGCGACGCCGTCGACGAAGCCGACGGCGAAGTCGAGCCCGCGCGGATCCTGCAGCAGACCGGCCAACCGCTCGGCTGCCGGGTCGCGCTTGGAGGCCTCCGGAATGGCATCCCGCGCCTCGGATGCCTGCAGCCATGCGCGCACCAGCTCGATCGCCCGTTGGGCGAGATCGTCTTCGGGGATTCCGGTTGTCGGCCCCCTTCCCCCGTCGTGCTCGGGGCCACCCATGGTGGCGCCGTCGGGGATGCCTGAGCCGTTGAAAGGGCCCGAGCCGTCGAAAGGGCCCGAGCCGTCGAAAGAGCCCGAGCCGTCGAAAGAGCCCGAGCCGTCGAAAGGGAGGGGGATTCCGCCGGGGGTGCGGATGCCGTCGTCCTGCGCCATGAACTCGAGACTATGCCGGGGGAACCTGCGAGGGCACCGCGTGGCGCGGCGTGCGGCGCAACGATCGTTGCGTGGGCGGCGCGGCCGGCGCAACGTTGCTGGAATCCGTCCCCGTCACGACCGCACGAGTCGCCGCACCGATGCGATCCCCACCCCCACCACGACCGAGAGCACGATCAGGGCGAGCCCGAGCATCCGCCATCCGGGAACCGTGGCGAGCACACCGGCGCTCAGCGAGCCGACCACCTGGAAACCGTTGGTGATCACCTCGGCGACCGGCTGCACCCGCCCCCGCTCCGACGACCGATAGGTGCGGGTGATCATCGCGCTTCCCCCGCTGTATGCAAGATTCCAGCCGACGCCGACCGTGAACATGGCCGTGAGGAACGCCCACTCGGCCGTCGAGACGGCGGCCGCGATGCCTGCGACGACGATGATCGCCGCTCCGGCCGTCGCGATGGCGCGCTCGCCGACGCGACCGATCACCTTGGCGATGACGAATCCCGGCACGAACATGCCGACCATGTGCAGCTGCACGGCGAAGGCGGCATCCGCCTGCGAGTGTCCCATGGCCATGCCCGCGATCGGTCCCGCCGTCATCATCGACGTCATCGCGATCGCGGCGAACGACGCCACCCCGACTCCGGTGATGAGCAGCGGCTGCCGCCACAGCACGCGGCGCGACCTCGGCTCGATGGCCGGCTGCCCCATGGATGCCCGCACCTCTTCCTCGCGCCCGGTCCGCCCCTGCAGCGCGAGTTCGCGTGGCAGGAACGCGTTCCACAGCGCGGCGAGTGCGCCGAAGAACGCCACCATGAGATAGCTGGCGACGAAGACGACGGGCAGCAGGGCATCCACCCACGTCGCGAGGAACGGGCCGAGCAGCGCCGCGACGAGACCTCCCGCGAGCACCGTGGTGACCGCCCGCGCTCGCTGACTGCCGGCGGCATCCGCGGCCGCGTACCGGTAGTAGCCCGCGCCGGCCGAGTAGACGCCGATCAGACCGGTGCCCACGCAGAAGAGCCAGAACGCATCGAGCTGGATGGCGAGCGCCGAGACCAGCCCGGCCACGATCGCGACGCACGCTGCAGCGGTGAAGACCGCGCGGTATCCATACCGTCCGATCAGGCGGGAGAACAGGAACGTGGATGCCACGGCGGCGACCGGGATGAGGCTGAACGGGATCGTCGCCAGCGTTGTCGACGGAGCCAGGCGCGCCCCGACGATGCCGGTGAGCGTGAGGTCGACCGAGCTGCCGAGCACGTACAGCCCCTGAGCCGGGGCGAGCCGACGGGCTACGCGGAGGTGGGGGGCGGCATCCGTATCGGTGATCGTCGTCGTCATGCTGCCACTGTGCCCAGCGGGAAGGTTCGAGCGTGAGTGGCAGGAACGACGATTTGCGATAGATTCTTGCCATGCCGGTTTCAACTGCCCGTGCGCACCGCCATCGTGTCGCGGTGCTCGCTCTCGGCCGGGCGCTGCCGATGGAGATCGGGATGCCGTTCCAGATCTTCGACCACCTCGACCTGCCGTACGACGTCGTGCTCTGCGGGCTCGAGCCCGGGCCGGTCGAGACGGCCGGCGGGTGGACGGTGAACGCCACGCACGGCCTCGAAGCGGTGGCCGCCGCCGACACGGTGATCGTCCCGGCATTCCGCGACGCTGTCGACGAGGTGCCCGCGCACGCTGTCGAAGCCCTCCGCACCGCGCATCGCCGAGGCGCGCGCATGGTCTCCATCTGCACCGGCGCCTTCGCCCTCGCAGCGGCCGGACTGTTCGACGGACGGCGTGCCACCACCCACTGGCGGTACACGGATGCCCTCGCCGAGCGGTATCCGCTCGTCACCGTCGACCCCGGCGTGCTGTACGTCGATACGGGAGACGTGATCTCGTCCGCCGGCGTGGCGAGCGGCATCGATGTCTGCCTGCACATCCTGCGCCTGGACCACGGAGCTGCTGTCGCGAACGCCGTCGCGCGCGACATCGTCGCGGCGCCGCACCGAGACGGCGGTCAGGCGCAGTTCATCGACCGGCCACCGTTGCCCGAACCGCTCACCGGATCCGGAGGTTCGGCATCCGGGCTCGCCGGCACCCGGGAATGGGCGCTGGCGAACCTGGACCGCCCGCTGACCGTGACCGGTCTCGCCGCCCATGCACACGCATCCGCTCGCACGTTCGCACGCCGGTTCACGGCCGAGACGGGCACGACTCCGCTCAAATGGCTCAACACGGCCCGCGTCGACCGCGCACGCGAACTGCTGGAGACCACCGCACTCGGCATCGACCGCGTCTCGGAACTCTGCGGACTCGGCTCGCCGGCGAACTTCCGCACGCACTTCCGCCGCGTCACGGGCGTGAGTCCGAGCGACTATCGCCGCACGTTTTCTTCCGGGATAATCGAAGCCCGGACCGCACGCTTGCGGGCGGAGGGAGTGCACCATGTCCTCAATCGAGGTCAGTGATCTCGCTGAGGTCGTCTACTCCTCGGGAAAGGTGTTCGACGGGCTCTCGACGGGCCGGCTCGACACCGAGAATTTCCTGCGTTCAGGGAACCTCGATGGCGTTACATCGCGTTCAGACCTTGCTCTCCTGAAAGATCTGCGGGACGTCGCGCAGTTCATCATCGACCACAGTGACAGGCCGATCGATGTCGCGTTCGTCAAAGACGTGAATGCGCAGCTCACACGTAGCGCGGCGCTGCATCCAGGTCAGCTTCGAACCGACGCACAATTGATCGGCGTGCGCACCCGCTATGGCCGCCACGAACCCGACGCCATGACCGACAAGGGTCTCCAGCGCCTGCTCGATGTGGCCTTCTCTCACGATGCCGACCCTGACGAACGTGCGTTGGAGGTCTTCGTGCAGTTGGCGAAGGCGCAACCGTTCGAGGACGGCAACAAGCGCACTGCGTTGTTCGTCGCGAATGCGCTGCTCCTCGGTTCCGGAAACGGGAGGTTGCTGACCATCCCCGTCGACGACAGCGACCCGACGGTAGGCGAAAGGTTCAACGACCTGCTCGCCAGGGCATACACCCATGACGAGGATGAGGCAGTGGAGGAACTGCTGCGTTCTCGAGGCTTCATCGCCCTCGAGGATGGACGCGAAGAGTCAGAACGCCGCTGACACTCCACCGTCTTTCGGCAGTGGAAACGAAACCCACCCCTCCAGATGTGGCCGGCGACGACGCTGCCGTCAGCGCATCCGCGCGTGTGCGTCGGGCTACCGCCCGGGGGTGAGGTCTCGGCGCTTGATGTATCCGTTGCTGCTGACGACGCAGTCGGCCGGGACGTCTTTCGCGATGACGGCCCCTGCGGCGATGACGGAGCCGGTACCGATGCGCACTCCGGGCGTCACGGTCGCGTTCGCGCCGATCCAAACGTCGGATTCGATCACGATGGGCGCCACGGTCACCCCGTCGAATCGCTCCGCGGGCTCGACGGGGTGCCCAGCCGTGCTGAGGGTGACTCCTGGCCCGATCATGGTGCGGTCGCCGATGGTGATTCCGCCGAGGTCGTAGAACGCGCAGTTCTGGTTCACGAACACTCGGTCGCCGAACTCGAGGCCCAGGCCGTAGTCGCAGAAGAACGGCGGATAGACGGTGAGCGTCTCGGGTACTGGCCGGCCGAGGATCTCGCTGAGAAGCGCCGTGCGCCCGTCGACGTCGATGTGGCGCAACACGTTCAGACGCGAGGTCAGGTCCATGACGACCTGAATCCTCTCCATCATGGCTCTCGATTCGGGAGTGCGCCTCGGGATCAGCCGTTCATTTCGCATCGTCTCTCATGATGACACCGCGCTCCTCGCACGCCTGCCATCCGCACGAGACCGCTGACCGGACGGGCTGCCGCTGCGAGGTCTACGGCCGTCAACTGCCGGATGCCTGCGTCAGGGCCGCGTAGTCCGCCAGGGTCGAATGCAGCGCGGCGACGTAGTCGTCGGCCTCACCGGTGATCCAGCGCTGGAACGCACGATGGAAGACCGCGATGCCGAGGTCGGCGGCGAGAGCGGCTGCGGCGGCATCCACGCCGCGTTCGACGAGCGCCTCGCGGACCGCCACGTTCAGGCGCGCCAGCTTCAGCAGTTCGCGCTCCTGCAGGCTCGGGTTCGCATCGATGATCTTCGCCCGCTTCGACGACCACTCTTTGCGGTCTCCGAAGAAGTCGCCAGACGCGCAGAAACCCTCGGTGACGATCGCCAGCGGAGCGGATGCCTGCGACCCCTTCACCGCGTCGACCACCGCGGCCTCCAGCTGATCCGATCCGTCGAAAAGCACCTCTCGCTTGTCTGCGAAGTACCGGAAGAACGTGCGCTCCGTGACCCCCGCCCGTGCGGCGATCTCCTGCACCGTGGTCGGCTCGTAGCCGCGCTCCGCGTAGAGGTCGAGAGCGGCGCGCTGCAGCCTGCCGCGAGCATCCGGCTCCCACCTCACCATGCCGTCGATTGTAGTCGCGATCCACATTGATGACAGCATCTGACATCAGTGCTATCGTAACTCATGTCAGCAACTGACATCGGTTGTCGATTGATCATCAGGACTCCGGTAGAGCCGGACGAAGGCTTCGGTGCCCGCACCGGAGCAAGAAGGAGACACGTGCACATGCGCATCTTCATGACGGGAGCATCCGGCTGGATCGGCTCCGCCGTCGTACCCCACCTGCTGACGGCAGGGCACGAGGTCACCGGACTGGCCCGATCGGATGCCTCGGCATCCGCCCTCGAGTCCGCCGGCGTCGCCCCTGTGCGTGGTGGCCTCGACGACCTCGACGTTCTGCGGGCGGGGGCACAGGCATCCGACGCGGTCATCCACCTCGGGTTCAAGCACGACTTCGACCATTTCGACGAGTCGGGGCGCACCGAGCGCGCGGCGCTCGAGACGTTCGCCGATGTGCTCGAAGGAACGGGACGCAAGTTCTTGTTCGCCTCGGGACTCGCCGGATTCGCGCCGGGCCGGCCGGCCACCGAACGCGATGAGTCGCCGTTCACCGGTGCCGACTCGCCGCGCGGCGGCAGCGAGAGGCTCGCGCTGAGCTTCACGGAACGCGGGATCGCGCCGGTGAGCCTGCGCTTCGCACCGACGGTGCATGGCACGGGCGACCACGGATTCTCGGCGACGCTCGTGCACATCGCCCGTGAGCGCGGCGTCTCCGCGTACATCGGAGACGGTGAGAACAGCTGGGCGGCGGTGCATCGCGACGATGCCGGTCGCCTCGTGAGTCTCGCGCTGGAGAAGGCGCCTGGCGGCACCATCACGCACGCGGTCGCCGAGGAAGGGATCCCGACGAGACGGATCGCCCAGGCGATCGGCGATGCGCTCGACCTCCCGGTCGCCTCCGTGTCGCCGGAGGATGCCGCCGAGCACTTCGGCTGGATCGGCATGTTCTTCGGAGTGAACGCGAACGCGTCAAGCGAGCTCACCCGCGAACTGCTCGGCTGGCAGCCCCGTGAGATCGGGCTGCTCGACGACCTAGCGCGGAACTACGTAGGCGCTCCCCTCGCCGGCGCGGCCTGACGAGCGCACCGGCCGAACCGGGCAGCTTCCTGCCGGACCGACCGCCGTCTCCAGCGGCGCCGACACCTGGACGAACCGGAGTCTGTTCGTCCAGGTGTTGCGGTTCTCACGGGTGCCGCGGCACCGGACGGGGACAAGGAGGCGGCACCACATCGCTGACGCCGAGAGCCTGCCCGACGGACGGTTCGAGAGCGTGGATCCGGCGCACCTCATGCAGGCGGAGCGGTCGCATGCCATCGCGAACGGAATCCGGGAACTGCTGCGTCATCGTGAACTCCCGGCAGCTCGCCACAAAGCATGGTGCGCACTACGGGCTGTCGACGACGCGTGGCCGGCACCCCGTGCCCGAGACACCATCCCGACCCGATGACTCAAGTCGCTCGTCGTAGTGAACGGTTGCGGTTCGGCCTCGCGACTGTCATGCATAGTGATACCGGCAAGCCGCTATGCGCACTTCGTCACCGATGACTTTGTAGACGAGGCGATGCTCGTCGGTGATGCGCCTGGACCAGTAACCGGCGAAGTCGTGCTTGAGTGCCTCGGGCTTCCCGATCCCTTCGTTCCCGCCCCGTTGGATGTCGGCGAGCAGGGTGTTGATCCGTTTCAGCACTTTCCGGTCCTGCGCCTGCCACCAGAGGTAATCGTCCCAGCCGTTTTCGTCCCAGACGAGTCTCACGTCAGTCGGTCTCGATCAGTTCATGCGCCTCACCACGCCCCGCTTCCAAGCGCTCCATCGCGTCGAGAAGCCGTCGTGCGTTCGCGGGTGAGCGCATCAGGTAGGCAGTCTCGCGTAGCGACTCGTAGTCATCCAGCGAAACGATGACGACGGGTTCGTGTCCGGCACGGGTGATGATGACCTCTTCACGGTCGCCGGTGACCGAGTCGAGTACCTCGGCGTAGTTCGCTCGCGACTCGGTGTAACTCATCGTCTTCATGACTTGCCTCCTGTACAGAAAATTGTACGTCGACTGGCTGGGTCGCGCGTGACGCAGGATGCGACGGAGGCACGCAGCTTCATCGATCAGCGCGTCCGGCGGCGCCGCCGGGAGATCATGACGGCGATGACGATGAGCACCAGCCCGACGAGAAGGATTATCGGGCCCAGGGTGCCCCACAGCGAGGAGCCGCTCATCACGGACCCGCGCAGCACATTGAGTCCTTGCAGGGTCCAGACCAATCCGACGGCGCCCAGGATCACTCCGAGAACCAGCAGCGGCCACATCCGCTTCACGGCGTCAGCCTAGTGTCAGTCCGCGGGAGCCGGCACCCCGCTCACCACGTGACCGTCGTGCAGCTCCAGCACCCGGTCGGCGCGCGAGACCAGAACCGGGTCGTGCGTGGTGACGACGGCGGCCGTTCCCCGGTCGTGCACCAGCGTCACGAGCAGCTCCATGATGGCGCCGGCCGTGATGCTGTCGAGCTGCCCGGTGGGCTCGTCGGCGAACAGCACCTCGGGCTCCGAGATGATCGCCCTGGCGATGCCCACCCGCTGCTGCTGTCCACCGGACATCTCGGGAGGCCGCTGCGCCGCGTGCGGCGTGAGGTCGACATCCTCCAGAGCGCGGGCCACGCGTTCCTCGCGTTCCGTCGCAGGGACGCCCAGCAGGCGCAGCGGCAGCTCCACGTTCTCGGCGGCCGAGAGCACCGGGATCAGCCCGAAGCCCTGGAACACGAAGCCGATCCGGTCGCGCCGGATGCGCACCAGCTCGTCCTCGCTCGCTGCGCTCAACTCCGTCTCGCCGAGCCACACGGATCCGCTGGTGGGCCGGTCGACGGCGGCGAGCATGTTCAGCAAAGTCGTCTTGCCCGAACCCGACCGCCCCTTGATCACGAGCAGTTCGCCCGGCCGCACCTCGACATCCACTCCGGCACACGCCTCAACGCGGTTGGGGCCCTCGCCGAACACCCTGGTCAGCGTATGAGCGCGAAGGATCGGGTCGATGGATGTTCGCACCTCCGTCAGCAGGTCGGTCACCGGAGGTCCTCCTCGGGGATCAGGGTCGGCCCGGTCTCGACGGGGTCGGTATCGGCGTGTTCGGTTTCGACAAGCTCAACCGGCGGGGTGGGCTCGACCGGCGGGAGGATCGGCTCGGTTTCGACAAGCTCAACCGGCGGGGCGGGCTCAACCGGCGGGAGAGTCGGCTCGGTTTCGACAAGCTCAACCGGCGGGGTGGGCTCAACCGGCGGGGCGGGCTCGACCGGCGGGGCGGGCTCGACCGGCGGGGCGGGCTCGACCGGCGGGGCGGGCGGGTCGGTGGCGGTGCGTTGCGCGGGCGACACTCGCACGTGCGTCGTCTCGAGTTCGAGCCGAACCCGGTCGCGCAGCTGCAGTCGCGACACGTACTCCGCGGGAAGCTGCAACCTGCCGGAGCGGTCGATGACCGTGAACTCCTCCGCCACCGAGTGCTCGCCGTGGTCGCCGTGGCTGCGGAACACCTCGGTCGACGTGCGTCCGTCGCGAATGAGAACGGTGCGGCGCACGTGCTCCGACACCGCGGGGTCGTGCGTCACGATGAGCGTCGTCACACCGAGCTCGCGGTTGACCGTGCGCATCACCTCGAGCACCTCCGCGCTGGTGGCGTCGTCGAGCTCGCCGGTCGGCTCGTCGGCCAGGAGCACCTGGGGCTCGTTCGCCAGGCTCACGGCGATGGCCACCCGCTGCTGCTCTCCGCCGGAGAGCTGTGCGGGAACCCGGTCGGCCAGGCGGCCGATCTCGAGAACGTCGAGCAATGCCGCGGATCGGCGCCGGCGATCCGGGGTTCCCGCCAGACTCATCGCCATCATGACGTTCTCGCGCGCCGTCAGGTACGGCAGCAGGTTGCGCTCGGTCTGCTGCCAGATGAACCCGACCACGCGTCTGCGGTAGTCCAGGCGCTGCCTGCGCGTGAGAGACAGCAAGTCGCGGCCGGCGACGCTCGCCTTGCCTGCGGTGGGTTTGTCGAGTCCGGAGAGAATGCCGAGCAGCGTCGACTTGCCCGAGCCGGATGCCCCGATGATGGCGACCAGCTCCCCTCGCGACACGTGCAGGTTCAGGCCCTGCAACGCCTGCACCTCCACGCCCACGCCGGAATAGATGCGCACCAGGTCGGAGCAGCTGATGGCCGTATCGGTGTCGTTCACAGTTCCTCCTCTGTCGCACGAAGCGTTCTCGCCGGGTCGGATCGTCGGGCCGCCGCTACCGCGAACGCCAGAGCCGCGGCCGTTCCCAAGGCGAAGAGCGCGACGACGAGTCCGACGGCGCCTGGGGAGATCGCGAGTGCGGGTTTCGCCAGCGCGCCCGTGACGGCGCGCAGGTCGACGGCGGCCACAACCAGCCACGACAGGCCGATTCCGGTCAGCACGCCGGCCACGATGGCGGTGGCCGCGAGCGGAACGACCTCCCATGCCACCAGCGCAGCGGACTGCGTTCGGTCGAAACCGAGCGTGCGCAGCACGGCCAGCAGCTTGATGCGCTGCCCTCTGGCCATCGCGAGGGTGAGCAGCAGCGCCCCGACCGCCATGAACAGCGCGAGCACCGTTCCAGCGAGCATCAGGTTCTGGATGCCCGCCAGCAGCGGCCCCTGCCCCTGGCGCATCCGTTCGGCCTGCACGGAATCCACGTGGGCACTCTTACCCGCTACCGATAGCGCCGCGGCCGCGACCTTCGCCGTGTCGACTCCGGGGCGCACGCCGACCATCGCGAACATCGCCGTGGATTCCTCGCGCAGCGATGCCGGCACGTGCGCCTGGTCGACGAGCGCCCAGGCCTCGTCGGTGAGGAACGGCACATCGACGTCTTTCGCCCGATGCACGACGTGCACCGGCACGGTGGTGCGGCCGTCGTCGAACGAGAGGCTCGTCACCGATGGCGATGCCGGCAGACCGCCCAGCACGATGGACGTGTGGCCGCTCTCAGCAGTGCTGGTTCTGTTGTCTGCGGCAGGGAACAACCGCTGCCCGTCGGCGACGTTCGCCTGAGCGGCCCCGATCGCACGCGCATCCACCAGGTAGGCGGCGACGTTCTCGCCTGCCGGCGTGCTCGCATAGCCGACGAGACGCAACGGGGCGACCGAGGTGACGCCGTCGATGCGGCGCAGCGCGGCGAGCTGCGCGTCGGACAGGCGGGCGCTCACGGTCACGTCGGCACCGACCCGGGCGACGGCATCCGCCTGTGCGCTTGTCACGAGAGTCGTGAAGGTGGTGCTGGCGAACACGGCGACCGCGACACCGGTGAGCATGGCGAAAAGCGGCCAGCGGCCTCCGGCCCCGCCGCGCGAAGCGGCGGCCCAACCGACCGGCGACACTGCACCGCGCGACGAGCGCGCCGCCCGGCCGATCAGCCGGAGAAGGGCCGGGTACACCCGCAGCACGAGCACGCAGACGGCGAACACCAGCAGAAGCGGCGTGGCCACCAGAAGCGGATCGACGCTGCTCGGATCGGTCGCCGTGGTCGCCCCGCGCTGCAGGAGGAGCACGCACGCGGCGCACGCCAGCGCGAGCACGAACAGTTCGGCGATGAGCGCCGTCACGGGGCGGCGTTTGCCCGTTCCCTCAGGCGACGCCGTGATCGCGACCGCGCACGGCGGCACGATGGCGCACACGGCGATCAGTAGTACGGCGGATGCCGTCGCCGCGTCCATCACGCCCGATGTCGCCAGCATCGCCCCGACTCCGCCCACCACCGCGGCCGGCACGGTGACAAGAGCGGTCTGCAGGGCGAGCGATCCGCGCACGCGTCGCTCTGACCCGCCGCGCGCACGCAGCAGCTGCAACTCGCGCGCTCGGCGTGAGGTCATCAGACGGGCTCCAACGAACAGCACGGCTACGGCGGCGCCGAGCGGCCCGATCGCGACGATCGCGAGGAGTGTGGGCACCGGGCCCTCGCGTGCGGTGATGGACTGAGCGACGTACGGGAGTCGGCTGGTCATGCGCAGGGGCGGCACCGTGACGCCGGCGCCCGTGTCGATGGGCTGCGCGAGGAAGGCGGTCGCGGCGGCAGAAATGCCCGGCAGGTCGCCGACCTCCATCGCAGACGGGTCGACGCCGTACCAGGCGGACACGTAGGGGTCGCCCAGCGCCGACGCGAGCTGCGGCCACGCATCCGGATCCATCCAGACCACGCCGTGATACAGGGCCGTTTTCGAGTCACCCGCCGACACGCTCTCTCCAAGTGACGCGCGTACTGGATCGAGAGCCCAGTAGTCCGCCGACGGGTTCCGCGGGGTGACCGTTCCGACGAGCCTGAACTTCAGGGGGAACGTTTCGGCAGTGCCCGCCTCCTGAGACAACGGCGACGTCTGCACCGCACTCATGTCGAGGTCCACGGTACGAGTCGTTCCGACCTTCCACTTCAGGTGCTCGGCCGTCGCCGCCGCCGTCGCAACTTCGAGCGTGCGGTCACCCAGCCCACCGGTCGGCCAGTGACCGTCGGCAAGCACTGCATCGGAATGCAGTTCGGGGTCGGCCTCGACCGAGAAACCCAGCTCGCTGCGCACCGGGTCCGTCGCCACCGGCTGCACGTGCAGTCCGGGTGCGACATTCGGCCTCGCGACCCCGTCGGAGCGCGCGACGAACCGCCCGGGCCGCGTGATGGCGTGCAGTGCCGGCTGCATATCGTGGCGCGCCTGCAGGAGAGCGTTCGGCAGTCCTGCCATCAGGGCCGTCGCCGTGGAAGCGGGTCGGCCTGTTTCAGCCGGCTGCAGCTGCACGGGCACGGTGCCGGTGAAGTCACGGGCGGCGGCGGGAGTCTGCGCAAGTCGGTCACGGGCATCCGACGTCACGAGCGCGCTCGTCGCCGCCGGCCACACCACGACTCCGGCGGTGGCGAGCAGCACCACGATGCCGAGCGCGGCGAAGCCGGATCTGAACGCCCGCATCGGGCGCGCTGGAGCTAGGAGCGGAGGCCATTTCTTGCCTCCGCGGTCGTCCCGGCGACCGGTTCCCTTGCGAACGCCTTCCTCGCGCCGGTCATCAGACGTGTGCCGCCCGGAGATCATGTCGTCGTTCTTCCCGGAACGGCGCGCACGGCGGTTCGATACTGCGCGACGGCGTAGCGCACCACGACGAGCGCGAGCAGGGCCAGCAGCACCGCAAGGCACCCGATCAGCCAGGTCAGGTCGAACGTGCCCACGACGGGGAGCGTCGTCGGCGCACCGGGAACGGAACGTCTGGCCAGCGCGTTGCCCGCCACGAGCGTGACCACGATGCCGGCGAGCACACCGCAGACGATCGCGTAGCCCACGGCCAGCGCCGCCTCCGCACTGCGGGTGGCCGCTTGCGTGTGCGGCCGGAACCCGATGGCGCGCAGAATGACGGTCTCGCTGCGGCGTCGACGCCAGAGAGCGGCGAGACTGGCCGCGAGGGCGACGACGGCGAGCGCGCAGCATCCGTACGCGCCGAGTTCGAGGGCGAGCACGACCGGCCCGATGAACCTCGTCGGCAGGGCCACGTCGGGCGTCACGACGGTACCGGAGCCTGCCGTCTGCTTCAGCGCGGCGGTGTCGAGGCGCGCATCGTGCTGCGCCGCGACGAAGACCGTGTCGACGGCAGGCAGATCTTGCGAGGTGCGGAGCATGGCCGCGGTGAGGGTCGGGAGGTCGACGAGCGCCGCGGCTGCGCGGTCGGTGCCGGGCACCTGCGGCGTCACGACCGCGACGCGGGCCTGCACTGAACCCTGCGGGAGATCGATCGACGTCGTGCTGCCGACCCTGAGGCCGGTTTGCGCCGCCAGGGCTGAGCTGATCGCCACCGGTACGGGCGATGCGGGCATCCCTGAAGCGAGCCGGGCGCGCACCGACGTCGCCGTGCTCGAGGCGACGTTGCCGTCGAACCCGAGGTCGCTCGCGCGTGCGTTCGTGGCGATGCCGCCCCCGTTCTCGTAGACACCGTCCTGCAGCTGCCAGCCGCCGCGCGGCATCGTCAGACGCGTCGCACCGACGGAGGCCGACTCGATGGAGACTCGGATGTTCCGCAGCGAGACCGGCGTGTACGTGTCGGCCGCGGACGGCAGATCGACGGCGAGGTCGAACGCCGAGATCGTCCAGGCCCCCTCTGGCAGGGACAGCCGCACCCGCTGCTCGGGAACGGATGCTTCGGCCGTCGCCACCGCAGACACCGCCACGTCGTCGGCCGACACCGGGATGACTTCGCCGCTCGGAGCGGACAGCCATGCGGTGATGTGCGCGGTCGTCGCCTCCGAGGCACCGGCGCGCACGGTGAGCGTGACCTGCTTCGCGCCGGCAGGGACGGCCATACCGTCGGCGGCCGCTCCCACGATGCCGTCGCCTCGGGCTCGCCGTCCGGGGTCCGGAGTCATGCACGCCCCGCCGACGATGACGCACCGGCCGAACCCGGTCAGCGCACCGGCGACGGACTTCGCGTTGAACATGGCATCCGGAACCGTGCTCAGAGCGGGCAGTTCGTTCGCGCGAACGCCGACCAGGGCGACGGCCAGTGGTCCGATCTGGGCCGGAATGGTCATCGCCGGTGCCGCGACGCTCACCCCGTGCACGCCGGCGATCCGCTTCAGTGGCACGGCATCTGACGGGCCGCCGACGAACTGCGGTACGTCGAGGTCGAGGCGGGCATCCGCTCCGACCACGAGCCGCGACGATGAGGAGAGGAACGAGACCCAGGTGGCCTGGTATCCGCTGGCGAAGGTCGAGACCGCCACGGCGAGCGTGAGCAGGGCGACCGGAGCCGCGAACACGGCGGCATGCCGCGAGACGGACCGCATCGGCAGCGACGCGACGCCCGGCGCGCGGGAGACGCCTGTCTCGATCGCCGCCGAGACCGGCGCGAAGAAGATGACGGCGAAGGTGGCCAGCGCGCATAGAACGGCGGCGGGGGCGATCACCGCGATCGGGTCGATGGGACCGACCGATGCCTGCCCCTGCACGAACCGCCACATCGAGATAGCCGCCATGGCGAGCAGCACGAGGGTGGCGCCCGCGGAGATGCCGAGCCGGGCGCGACCCGAGAGCTGACGCGCCTCGCCGGATGCCCGTACCGCCGCCAGCGTCGAGAACGCGAGAACCACCGCAACGGATCCGAGCAGCACTCCGATGCCCGGCAGCAGGAGAGCGGCGGGCGCCGGCACGCCCACGGTCAGGGCGAGTGCGACGAGCGCGGCGGCGGCTCCGACCAGGCACCCCGCAACGGCGGAGACGGCGATCTCGACGGCGTCGGCCGCGACGATGACACGAACCGATGCGCCGCGGGCCCGCAGCAGCCGCGTCTCGTTGTCGCGGGCATCCACGAGCAGTTGCGCGAGCAACGACAGCGCGATCACGCCGGCGACGGCCAGCACGGATGCCGGCACCGGCAGCACCGCGGACAGCGCCGCGTTCGCCTGTTCCATGCGGGCGAGCACCTCCAGGCCGCCTCCCGAAACCGACACGCTCGTGTCGCTCATGCCAGGGAGCCCACTGACGATGTCACCGAGCCGCGCCTCGGCGCGGCGTACCGACGCAAGCTGATCGGGGCGGATGCGTGCCGCATCCGGAGTCACGGCCCAGCGCGCGGAGAGCGCGGCGCCTTCGTCGTCGTTCGTGACGATCACCGGCAGCCCGGCGAACTTCTTGCGCAGCACCGCCCGCACGTCCGCGGCCGACGGATGCGGATCGCCTGCGCTCCACGTCCACGACACGGTGCGCGAGACGGATGATGCGGGCCCGGCATCGAGAGTGCTTCGAACGGATGCGGCCGGCCCCTGCACCGCGATGCCGACGATCACGCCCACCAGCGCGGCGACGATCGCGATCGTTCCGGCCATCGCGACCAGGAGTGCGATCTGGGCGCGCGAACGCACGCGCCACAGCGCGCCGCCGGATTCGCGGGGGTGTCGGGCGTAGCTCGACGGCGAGCCGTGCGCGTCGAGTGGGGTCTTCCCGGCGGGCACCCGCCCACCCTAGTACCGGCCGTCCTACCCACCGGAAGCCGCCAGTGCGGTCAATCCCCACCGCACGCCGCAAGTGCGGTCGATGCGCATCTGCGCGGCATCGACGTGGCGTGTGCGGCAATCTCCACCGGACGCCGCGTGTGCGGCACATCGGAGACACACTGAGGAGGCGAGCCAGAAAGGGTGTTCTGGTGCCACGCATCCGGCGTGTCTCCGATTTGCGGCTCGGCTGCGCTTAGCGACTCGGCACCGACATCCGGCTCGGCTGCGAATTGCGGCTCGGCACCGAATTGCCGCTCGACCGCGCGCCGCACCACCGCCCTGCTGCATCGTCCGAGCTGCTGCATCGTCCGAACCGCTGCACCTCCGGGCCGCTGCACCCTCCGAGCCGGCGGGGCGTAGCGTCGACACATGGCCACACGCGATCACTTGCGCCACGAGATGGCGATCCGGCTCCTGACCGTCTCGCACATCGACCAGCTGACGCCGTCGATGGTGCGCGTCACACTCATCGGCGACGCCCTCGAGGACTTCTCAGCGCCGGGCCCGACCGATCACGTCAAGGTGTTCTTCCCCGACCCGGTCACCGGAAAGCTGACCATTCCCGAGCTTCGCGCCGACGGTCTGCACCGACCGACCGACGGCGTGATCATCTCCCGCGACTACACGCCGTGCCGGTTCCGCCCGGCCCCGTTCGGTGCTGCGGAGCTCGACATCGACTTCGTGCTCCACGCGCCGGATGCCGCACACGGCAACCCGAAGGATCCCGCGGGCGGCGGTCCCGCCTCCGCGTGGGCTGCCGCGGCGCATCCGGGCGACGAGATCGCCGTCGCCGGTCCGCGCGGCTCGCGCATGGCGCCCCACGACGTGTCGGAGGCGGTGTTGATCGCCGACGAGACCGCGCTGCCGGCGTTCACCAGATGGCTCGACCTGCTGCCGGCATCCACTCGCATCACGGCTCTGCTCGACGTCGCCGACGAGGAGGCGGAGCCGTACGTCACGGCGGAGCAGCTGAGGCGGGCATCCGTGGAATGGCTGTACCGCGAGGACGGCCCCGGCCAGCTCGAGGAGGCGGTGCGGTCGCTGGAGATCGGACCGGATGCCTACGTCTGGGCGGCGGGCGAGGCATCCGCTCTCGTGCCGGTGCGGCGGCACCTCAAGCACGATGCCGGACTGCGCTCCGACCAGCTCGACGTGCAGGGCTACTGGCGGCGCGGCATCGTCAACCGAGACCACCACGAGCCGATCGACCCCTCCGACCCGGACTGACGCGAAGCCGGGCAGGCACCACGGGCGTGCATGTCCACGACGCCGGCTCGGAGGCGTGACCCGCACCTGACCCGAGACACCACTCGCGGCGCGATCAGAACGCGAAGAGCTGCCCCAGCACGACGAGCGCGACCACCAGGATCACCACGATGATCCCGAAGATCGACAGCCACCTGGCGGAGAGTCGTGCGATGCCGAATCCGACCAGGAACGGCAGTGATGCCAGCAGCAGGGCGAGGATCCACCAGAACACGGCGAATCCTGCGGCCGAGGCGTTGGAGAGGTGCTCGCCGAAAAGCTTGCGAGTCGCCGGATGCGTCGCGTACGCCACAGCGGCCGAGAGCGGGAAGGCGATGATCACCGCCGTGATCAGCCCGGCCAGCCAGCCGAGTATGCCCCGGTTGACCGATACCGTTTCCTCTCGCCGAGGCGCCTGCCTGCTCTTCGAACTCATGCGAGAAGGCTAAGCGGAGCTCATGCCGTCGGCCGCGTGCCCTGTACGGCTTCACCCGCACAGTGCGAGCGCACTCACCGCCACCAAGGCGACCACCGGTCCAGCTCGTCGCCAACCTGCCGACTGGTCTCGATGGGCTCAACCGGCACTGGGCGGCACGCCAAGGAAGCCCGGCCCACTGGTTTCGACGCGCTCAACCAGCGGGTTTCGACGTGCTCAACCAGCGGGTTCCGACGGTGCTCGACCAGCGGGTTCCGACGGTGCTCGACGAGCGGGTTCCGACGCGCTCAACCAGCGGGTTTCGACACGCTCAACCAGCGGGTTTCGACACGCTCAACCAGCGGGTTTCGGCCCCATCGACAAGCTCAGGACAGGCCGAGCTCGACCGACGACCAGGCTCGCTCACCGCAACCTGTGGTCGGTGATCGTCGCGCGTGGACCACGCCGCTCCTGCCGGCGACCCGACGCGAGGATCAGCCGCACCACGCGCTGCCGCTGGCCGGCCCATGGTTGCAGGAGTTCGAGCATCCCGTCGTCGTCGGTCTTCGAGCCGGTCAGCGCGTGGCCCACGATCGACGCCAGGTGGTAGTCGCCGACGCTGATGCGGTCGGGATCGCCGTGCGATCGCTGCAGCGTCTCGGCGGCCGTCCAGACACCGATGCCCGGGATCGTGCGCAGCTTGGCCGCCGCATCCATTCCGTCGTCGTCGATCGTGCGCTCCAGCGCGTCCGCGACGCGGCACGCGAGAACCACAGTTCTCGACCTGGTCGGATCGATGCCGAGCCGGTGCCACTGCCACGATGGGATGTGGCGCAGCACGTGCGCCGACGGGCACACGCGCAGCTCGCTCGGGGCCGCGCCCTCTGCCACACCGGGCGCGAGCTCGCCGAACCACCGCACGAGCTTCGCCCACTCCCGGTACGCCTCGAGGCTCGTCACCTTCTGCTCGATGACCGCGGGCACGAGCGCCTCGACGACTCGACGTGTGCGCGGCAAGCGAAGCCCGGGATTCCTGCGTCGCACCTCCGCGAGGAACGGATGCCTGCCCACGTCGAGCGCGCTCCAGTCGTCCCGCGAGCCCAGCAGCTCCGGCACGCCCGCGATCGCCCACTCGGCGCCCGGCCCCCATGCGGCAGCGTCAGCGCCGTCGCGGCGTTGCACGAGCCGTAACGTGGCCGGACCGTGCGGTGTGCGGAACGTGCGCCACACACCGGCGGCATCCCAGATCGTGGTCTGGTCATACGTGCCGCGCCCGAGGATGCCCAGCGTGCTGCGCAGGTCGACCGGCTCCGCCGGCCGGTATTCGCAGCGCAGCGGAGCCGCCGACAGCGCCGGCGTGCCCGCGCTCACCACCGGTCGGAGGCGGGCATCCTCCTGGGCATCCGCGATCGTCGTCACGCGCACCAGGCTACGTGCACCCCACCGACGAACGCGCCGCCACCGAAAGCGCCGAAGCTACGACCGCCGCACCGAGGCTAGGGCCTTTGACCGTAGCCTCGGTGCCGCGGGCGTAGTCTCGCCGCAGTATCCATAGTCTCGACACAGCATCCATAGCCTCGACGCTCCGCCATCCATTCGCACACGCTCGGCGGCGACCCGCCGTCACTCCCAGACGCTCGGCGCAGCGTCGCGCGTGGAGGGCAGCCGCACGTCCTCTCCCCAGCGCACCAGCCATTCCGGCAGCTCGAGGGCGGCGGGCGCCGGGCCCACGGCATCCAGCATCTCCTCGATCCCGACCGTGCCGCCCGACCGCTTCAGAAACCTCGCTTTGATGAACGCCTCGGCGTAGATCTCGTCGTGCACCACCGCGCGATGCTGCACGTAGGCCGCCTTCGCGTCGAAGCCGATGATGCGCGACTCCACCTCGAACCGCTGCCAGAGCTGCAGCGACTTGCGGAACGTGATCGTCTCTGATGCCACCACCGGGTACCAGCCGCGATCGGCGAAGATCTGCCACACTCCGTTGCGCCGCAGCATGTCGAACCTGCCGATGTCGAAGATCGACAGGTACACGCCGTTGTTCATGTGCTTCAGGATGTCCAGGTCGGTCGGCAGCACCCGGAACCTCGTGCGCGCCACGTCGTAGTGACCGATCCGCTTGCCGAAGCGGGAGATCCAGGCGTGCAAGATCGTGCGCAGGAGCATGTGCATTCCGCCACGCTAAGCGCGCCGCGCCGCGCGCGCCGACTCTCGTGTCGTACGCCGACAACGTGCGGCGCTTCGGCGGGGCATCCGTCGTTCCGCAGTCACTAAATGAGGGGTGTCGGACGAGCACACCCGCAATGTGCGACAGCGGAGTCACACACACAGACGAGCGCAGTCAGGATGCGCGTGCATACGCCCGAAGGAACGCGGAGGCCCCGGAATCGATCACCTTCGTGAGTTCCGCCGCTGACGGCTGCCGTTTGGCGCAGGTGAACATCATGCGATTGCTCGGAATCCAGAGCAGCATGCCTGCGAGGTGCTGGGCGGCGAGCCCTGGGTCGGGCACGTCGAGCAACTCGCGCCGGTCCAACTCGGAGAGACACGCGCCGACGGAGTCCAGCAACCGGACGAAGCCGCGCTCCCAGTAGAGGCGTCCCAGCTCCGGGAACCGGGTCGCCTCGGCGAGGACCAGGCGTCTGAGCCGCTGCACGCGGGGCGCCATGATCGAGCGCGCGAACAGCTCCGCCAGCATCCGCACGGCCTCATCCGCTGAGGGGACGTCGCGCATCCGCTCGGCGAGAGAC
Organism: Humibacter antri; assembly: GCF_054777235.1. NCBI lineage: Bacteria > Bacillati > Actinomycetota > Actinomycetes > Micrococcales > Microbacteriaceae > Humibacter > Humibacter antri. The sequence continues at coordinate 160,273 of NZ_BAAHAW010000001.1, forward strand.
ACGACCGGGTCATGGATGCGGGCGCACTCGGCACGGATCAGCGCGGCGAACACGCCCTCCTTGTCTCCGAACGCCCGGTAGATCGTCTGCTTGGACACCGCCGCGGCTGCGGCAAGTTGATCGGTGCTCGTGCCGACGTAGCCGTTCGCGACGAAGACATCGAGCGCCTTGTCGAGCATGTGCGCGCGTTTCTCGTAGGAGACCTGAGGGCTGGGGTTGCGAACCATCAGTACCAAACAGTACCGTACTCGAAAGCGCAGTACCGGTCGGTACTGCGAGTAATCGACAGAGAGGTCACCAGCGTGTCATTCCAGGCGTACTTGGACACCATCGAGAAGAAGACGGGGCTGACCCCCCGTCAGCTCATCGACGTCGCGCGCGAACGCGGGCTGGATGCACCGGGCACGAAGGCCGGCGAGATCCTCACGTGGCTCAAGGACGACTACGAGCTGGGCCGCGGGCACGGCATGGCGCTGGTGCACGTCATCCAGAAGGGACCCACCATCAGCAGCACCCACGTCGGCACCGACGGCGTGCACCGCGACGAGTCGGAGACACTCTGGCTGGACGGCGCGGCGACGAAGCCCTCGGCCTGAGTCAGTGCCGCACGATCGGCCGGAAATCGCACGATCGGCCGGACGAAATCGCTTCAAGCATCCGGCGCATCTCACGAATTCCGGCGCATCGTGCGACGGCGGGGCACCGTCGACAGGGCACCGCTACCGCAGGTGCCGCTCCGGAACCCCGTCGTACTCCGACAGGGGACGGATCAGCGAGTTCGACGTGAGCTGCTCGATGACGTGGGCCGTCCATCCGGTGACGCGCGCGGCCGCGAAGATCGGCGTGAACGTCTCGGTGTCGAACCCCATCAGGTTGTACGCCGGGCCACTCGTGTAGTCGACGTTCGGCTTGATGCCCTTGCGGGAATCCATCGCCGCCTCGAGCGTCTCATAGAGGTCGAGCATCTCGGGCCGGTCGTAGTGCTCGACGAGCCGGTCGAGGGATTCCTTCATCGTCGGAACGCGCGAGTCGCCGTTCTTGTACACCCGGTGCCCGAAGCCCATGATCTTGCGCTTGTTCGCCAGAGCATCGTCGAGCCAGGCCTCGGCCTTGTCGGCGGATCCGATCTCGTCGAACGCCACCATGACCGCCTCGTTCGCACCACCGTGCAGCGGGCCCTTGAGCGCGCCGATCGCGCCGGTCACCGCGCTGTACACGTCGGAGAGCGTCGAGGCGATCACGCGTGCCGTGAACGTCGACGCGTTGAACGAGTGCTCCGCGTACAGGATGAGCGAGACCCGGAACGCGTCGACCACCACAGCGTCGGGCACCTCGCCGAACGTCATGTAGAGAAAGTTGCTCGAGTAGTCCAGCTCGTCGTGCGGCTCCACGAGCGGCAGGCCGTGGCGTCGGCGCTGGTCGTACGCGACGATGGCGGGCAGTTGCGCCATGAGTCGCAGCGCTTTCGGATACACCACCTCGAAGGGGTCGCCGACCGTGCCGAACGCGCCGTCCGCATCGTCGGCACCGACCACGCTGACGGCCGTGCGCAGCACATCCATGGGGTGTGCGGATGTCGGAATATCGTCGATCGCGCGCCTCACGTTCGGCGCCAGGGCGCGCTGCGCGCGCTCCTGCGCCTCGAACGCCTCCAGGTCGTCGTCACCGGGGAGCTCGCCGTTCCAGAGCAGGTACGCCACCTCTTCGAACGAGCACTTCGCGGCGAGCTCCTGCACCGGGTACCCCCGGTACAGGAGTGAGTTCGTGGCCGGGTTGACGCTCGAGATGGCCGTGGTGTCGACGACGACGCCGGCGAGGCCCTTGTGGATCTCGGCCATCGATCGAGGGTTCTGCTCGCTCATGGTGCTCCTTCGCTTTAGTGAAGTCTGCCATTTGCCTACCGCGGGTTGAGCTTGTCGAAACCAGGTGCCTTGGCGGCACGGGTTTCGACAAGCTCAACCCACGGGGTGGTGTCAGAACAGCCCGCGCGGGCTGTCGACCGAGGCGAGCAGCCCATGGCGGGCGCTGAAGCTCAGGCCCGGCAGTTCCTCGGGGGTGAGCTCGGGGAGCCGCTGCGCGACATCCAGGAAGCGGTCGATCTCGGATGCCTCCAAGGCGTCCGCGGCCAGCGTGCGGAACTTGTTCACGTAGTCGTCTCGGCCGAACGGGCGCGCGCCCTGCGGGTGGGCATCCGCCACCGCGATCTCCTCGACGATCTGCGATCCGTCGGTGAAGCGGATCTCCACCCGCCCGCCGAACGCCTGCTCGGCCGGGTCGAGCGAGTGGTAGCGGCGCGTCCACTCCTCGTCTTCGTCTGTGGAGACCTTGCGCCACAGCGCCACGGTGTCTGCGCGGTTCGCGCGCTCCGGCGCGTACGAGGCGACGTGGTCCCACACGCCGTCCTGCAGCGCCACGGTGAAGATGTACGGAATGGAGTGGTCGAGCGTCTCACGCGATGCGTTCGGATCGTACTTCTGCGGGTCGTTCGCGCCCGAGCCGATCACGAAGTGGGTGTGGTGCGAGGTGTGCAGCACGATCGATTCGACCCGTTCGGGGTCGTCGAAGATGATCGGGTACTCGTTGTGCAGCTTGCGCGCCAGGTCGATCCAGGCCTGCGCCTGGTACTCGGCCGAGTGCTCCTTCGTGAACGAGTCGAGGATCGCACGCTTGTGCTCGCCGAGATCGGGCAGCGTGACCTCGTACACGGCGTCGGCACCGTCGAGCAGCCAGGCGATCACTCCGTCTTCGCCCTCGTAGATCGGTGTCGGGCTCGTCTCGCCACGCATCGCCCGGTCGACCGATTCGATCGCCATCTTGCCGGCGAACGCCGGAGCAAAAGCCGTCCAACTGGAGATCTCGCCCTTGCGCGACTGCCGCGTCGCCGTCGTCGTGTGCAGCGCCTGGCCGATGGCCTGGAAGATCGTCTCCGTCTCCAACCCGAGCAGGGTGCCGATGCCGGCCGCTGCCGACGGTCCGAGGTGCGCGACGTGGTCGATCTTGTGGGCGTGCAGGCTGATGACGCGAGCCAGGTCGATCTGGATCTCGTATCCGGTGGCGATGCCGCGCACCACGTCGCTGCCGGTCAGGCCGCGCTCCGTGGCGAGGTGCTGCGCCACGGCGACGACCGGCGGGATGTTGTCGCCCGGGTGCGAGTACTCGGCCGCGAGGAAGGTGTCGTGATAGTCGAGCTCGCGCACGGCCACGCCGTTCGCCCAGGCCGCCCACTCGACGCTGACGCGGCGGGCGGCATCGGTGCCGAACACGCTCGATCCGCTGCCGCCGACCGACACCGGATGCGCCAGCGCCTGCGCGCGCGCCGCGGCGACCGGATGTCTGAGCAGCGACGCCGCCGCGACCGCCGCGTTGTCGATCACCCGGTTCACGACCATCTCGGTCACGTCGGGCGTCACCTCGACCGGGTCGGCGGCCACTTGGGCGAGCTTGTAGGCGAGCTGCTCGTCACGGGGCAGGTTCTCGTCGCTGCGATGCGTGCGTACGTGCGTGGTGTTCACCCGATCGAACCTACCCGGAGCTGTGCGGCGCGGCATCCATTCACCCCCCGTTCGGGTGAGCTTTCAGCCGGCGACTCGGCGGCTTCCTCAACAGGACAAGCGACCGAGAACATGCCAATCGGTCATGCTCTCGGCGGGAGAGCGCGATCTGTCATGTCGGCGCCGCTGTCGCGCTACACGTCGTCGCCGTACGACGCGGTCGGCACCATCACCGCGCGCGCCAACGTGTGGAAGTGCAGGTTGAACCCGAGCACCGATGGGGTCGACTCCGGGTCGAGGTCGAGGTGGTCGACATCCACGGCGTGCACGACCACGTGATAGCGGTGCATGCCCGTGCCCTCCGGCGGCTCTGCGCCCGTGAAGCCCACCTGGCGCAGTTCGTTCTTCAGCTGCAGCGCACCCGCGGGCAGTGGGCCACCCGCGTTGCCCGCGCCGCGTTCGAACGACGTCGTCGACGGCGGGATGTTGCAGACCGCCCAGTGCCAGAATCCGGCTCCGGTGGGGGCATCCGGATCGTGAATCGTCACCGCGAAACTCTTCGTGCCCTCGGGGAATCCGCTCCACGACAACTGCGGCGACGTGTCGCCTCCACTGGCGCGGAACCGTGCGGCGATCGGATGCCCGTCTGCGACATCCTCGCTCGTCACGGTGAACGATGGAACGGCTCCGAACCGCTCGTACGGGTCTTCAGCCACTTTGCTGCCTCCCTTGTTCACTTGGCAAGTTACCCCTTCACTGGGCAAGTCTCCCCACAACCAGGAGCAGCGCGGCAGTCTCAGAACCGGAGGATGCTCGCCGATGCGGCGGCGTCGACGGCGCATCGATCTGCACCATGCACTCAGCCGACTGCGGCGCGCCGCCGCTTGCGCGGCGCGCACAACCAATCAGCTGCGGGAGCCCGCCGTCTGCGGGCGGCGCGTGAAGGCGCGACGCAACCTTGCCGGCAGGGAACCGATCGCCCAGCCGGTCACGCGCAGCATCGCCTCGACCACGATGCCGCTCGACATCTTCGAGCTGCCGCGCTCGCGCTCCGGGAACGTGATCGGCACCTCCTTGATGCGCAGGCCGGCGACCTGGGCGTGCCAGAGCATGTCGATCTGGAAGCAGTAGCCCTGGCTGAGCACGGCATCCAGGTCGATGCGCTCAAGCGCATCCGCCGTGAATACGCGATAGCCGCCGGTCATGTCACGTACCGGAACCCCCAGCGCGAACCGGGCGTACGCGCTGCCGCAACGCGAGATCGCTTTGCGATAGAACGGCCAGCCGACGACTCCGCCGCCCGGCACCCAGCGCGAGCCGACGATGACGTCAGCCGTGTTCAGCGCCGCCAGCATGGGAGGAAGGTCTTCGGGGCGGTGCGAGCCGTCGGCATCCATCTCCACGATGACGTCATGGCCGCGTTCCAGCGCCCAGCGCATGCCCGCGCGATACGCGGCGCCGAGCCCCTCCTTGCCCGCGCGGTGCAGCACGCGAATGGCGATGTCACCGGTGGCGAGTTCGTCGGCGATGTCTCCCGTGCCGTCCGGAGATGCGTCGTCGACGATCAGCACGGTTGCCTTCGGCACCGAGCTTCTGACGCGACCCACGATCCACGCGATGTTCTGCGCTTCGTTGTAGGTCGGGATGATGACGGCAACATTCACGACGCTGATCCTCTCGTAAAAAGGTAGACGACATCCCTGTGCAGCCGATAGCTGTGCACTAGGGAGAACCCGAGGGAGCGGAGGGCGGAGACCCGCTCGTGCATGCCGCCCGTGTCGGCGCTGCCCGTCTTTCCGCGGTATTCGACGAGCCAGACCCGGCCGTCGCCTGAGGCGATGCGCGTGCCGACCTGCGGAATGCTGTACGTCTTGTCCCACAGCGAGTCGCGGTTCTCGTACGGAACGGCCAGCGTGACGTCGACGACGTTCGCGAACTGCTGCGGGTACAGGTGCATCGCGAGCCGCGGCCGGTTCGCCGCGGTCGCGGTCTCGTCGAAGACGACGTCGTCCCCCGGCTGGGAATGCCGTTGGATGACCGAGGCGACGCCCGCCCAGTCGCTTCCGCTGCTCGTGACAGAGGGTGTGCGCTGCCCGAGGTAGGCAGGTGCGGCGAGCGCCGCCACGAGCACGAGCCCGGCGAACGATGCGACGACGGCAAGCCGGGTGCCGGGAGCTGATGGTGCCGGCCTCGAGCGCCGCGCGTCCCAGTACCGCACGAGCCAGCGCCGCCCGACCCAGCGCCGCCCAACCGGGCGCCGCACAAGTCGGCGCGCTGCGCCGTCGACCGCGACGGCCAGCAGCACGGCGAGCGCCGGCGCCGTGAACGACAACGCTCGGGCCGCGTAGACGGGCACGATCGCGTTCACCGCGAGGACGGCCGCTGCAGGGAGCACCAGCCAGGCGAGCGCGAACAGCAGCAGGCGCGCGCGATCGGTGCGGAGCATCCGTCGCACTCCCGACGCGCAGCGGCGGCGCCAGGCGACGACGCCGACCACGGCGAGCGCGACGAGACTTCCGAGCGCGACCGCCGCGAGGGCAGGGCTGCGATCGAACCACGGCGCGACTGCGATGGTGAAGAGGTCGAGGACTGCTGGGCGCGTGACCGTCGCGGTGTGACCGTGCTGGAGGATCGCGACGTAGGCAAGCGGCGAGACGAGCCCTGCGCCGGCGAGGGTGGCGAGCATCCAACGCACGATCACGGAGCGCAGCGCGGCGACGTCCGGCGTGATGGCGGAGCCCGGGTGCGCGATCGCGTGGAAGGTCGCGCGCATGCGTCCGCGGGCATCCCACAGCAGCACTGCCGCGAAGGGCAGCGCGAGCAACGAGAGATAGAGGTAGGCGTAGCTGCACGCGGCGTAGGCGACGGCGAAGCAGGCCCAGGGCAGGATGCTCGTCCTTCTTCGCGTCACGAGCCGCAGGAACAGCACGGCGAGCCACACTGCGCACGCCGTGCCGAGCGCGTACCAGCGCACGTCGGCTCCGGTGGCGGTGGTTCCCGGCAGCACGGCGAAGATCAGCGCGGAGAGGATGCCGAGGCGCAGTCCGCCGTAACGCCCGACCAGCACCACGATGCCGGCAGCTGCCAGCCCCACGGCGATGGCGCTCGGCAGCCGCGTGGCGAATTCGGATGCCCCGAAGAAGTCGATCCAGACGTGCAGGAGGGAGTAGTAGACGCCGTGTGCGGCATCCGCCCGCACCAGTTCGCCGAGGAGCGAGCCGCCCGGACGCTCCGCCGACAGGATGCTGACCGCCTCATCGCTCCGGAACGCCGGCAACCATGATCCGAGCAGTGAGATGGTGAGAGCGACGAGACCGACGGTGGCTGCGGCCAGGGTCGTGCGGTACGACATCCGCGCGATGGGCGACACGGCCGCTGTCACACGCCGGGCGGATGACGCGCCTCCGCTCGTCTCGCTCACGTCACTCGGACGCGCACGCGTACCCTGACTCGCGGCGTGCGCGGTCGGCAGCACGTGGTTCACGTTTGCGCTGGTCACCGCACCTCCTCGACGTCGCTCGCCCGGGCACCGATCTGGTGTCTGACCAGGCAACAGGCATGCGCTGGGCATCGCCCCGGCTGAGCGTCGGCCGCGCGTGAACTTCTTCACAGGGGTGTGTCGCCTGTGGGCTGCTTCAGGGCTCGCCGCGTGCCTCACCGACGGCATCGACCACCTCTGGGGGCACGCCGGACACGGCGCGTGCGTACGTCGCGCAGTGCGCGTGCGCACGAAACGCGCGCTCGTTGCGCAGCGCTCACGTGCGTACGAAGCGCCCTCGTGCGAGAGGATGGACCGGGTGAGCATCCCCCTCTCCGGAACCCCCATCGATCTGTCACACGGCGACTATCGGGCATCCGTCGCGAGCGTCGGCGCCTCGCTGCGCTCGCTCACGTATGCGGGTCGCGGTCTCGTCGTGCCGTTCGACGCCGACGAACTGCGTCCGGCGTTCCGCGGCGCCACGCTGGTGCCGTGGCCGAACCGCATCGTCGACGGCCGGTACACCTTCGAGGGCGTGCAGCAGCAGGTGCCGCTGACCGAGCCGGAACGTGGCAATGCGCTGCACGGCCTCGCCGCCTGGCTCGACTTTCAGGTGCGTGACCGCGGCGACGACTTCGTGGAGCTGGCGGCGACCATCCAGGCGCAGCAGGGCTACCCGCACCGCCTCGATGTCACCGTGCTCTTCCGCCTCGGCGACGACGGCCTCTATTCCGCAGTGACCGCACGCAACACCGGAACGGATGCCGCCCCCTTCGGCACGGCACCGCACCCCTATCTCGTGGCGGGCGATGGCCGCGTCGACGACTGGATGCTCACCCTCCCCGCCGATCAGGTGCTCGCGGTCACGCCCGACCGGCTGGCGCCCATCGCGCTTGCCGACGTGGGTGGGCTCGTGGAGGGCACGAAGCAAGCAGGCGCGTTCGACTTCCGTGCCCCACGCCGTATCGGCGACGTGTTCATCGACCACGCGTTCACGGGGCTTTCGCGGGATGCCGACGGCGTGACATCCGTGCGGCTCACCGCGCCGGACGGCCACGGAGTCGCCATGCGGTGGGACAGCGCATGTGCGTGGGTACAGGTGCACACAGCGGATCAGCCCGACCCCGCGCGCAGTCGCGCCGGCCTCGCCGTGGAACCGATGACCTGCCCACCGGATGCCTTCAACTCCGGCACCGACCTCATCGTCCTGCAGCCGGGCGAGTCGACGACGGCGGGCTGGACGATCGCCGCCGCCGCGGGGTGACCCCTCCCGTCGCGGGTTGAGCCCTCTCCCGTCGGTTGAGCTTGTCGAAACCGCGCCGGCCGGGTCCCCCTCCCGTCGGGTTTCCCCCCTCCCGTCGGGTTTCCCCCCTCCCGTCGGGTTTCCCCCCTCCCGTCGGTTGAGCTTGTCGAAACCGGGCCGGCCGGGTTTCGACAAGCTCAACCCGCGAGGGCAGGGACACCACCCAACCGGCGAGGACAGGGACACCACTCAACCGGCGGGGGCAAGGACACCACCCAACCCGCGAGGGAAGAGCCACCGCTCAACCCGCGGGGGCAGCGGTACCGCTCAAGCGGCGGCGTGCGGATGCCGCTTCGCCCACTTGCGCTCGATCTTCAGGTAGCGGATGCGCCGCGCCCACGCGCTCGATGCCTCAGACGAGAGCGCCAGCAGCACCAGGATGTCCAGCGGCAACCCCAGCAGGTTCGCGCGCAAGCTCACCTGAGCTCCGCCGTTGAAGTAGTCGATCGCCGCGACGATCACGGTGAACGCGCTCACCGTCATGGAGAGGATGCGCGCCCAGTTGCTGCCCCGGAAGATCAGCAGGATCAGGGCGATCTGCACGACCAGCACGGCCGCGATGATGCCGATCGCCGTCGAAGCGGCGACGATTCCGAGCCCCCTCGCGACATCCTGCGGAACCCCGCCGATCTCGACCGTCATGGATCGCACGTAGGCGGTCCAGTTCGTGGCGGTGGCCACGATGAAGACCACGGCCGCGAGTGCACGCAGCGCCAGGAGCGCGCAGCCGAGGGCGATCGAGGCGGGGCGCTTGTCGGCGGCCGCCTCGACGACATCCGTCTCGTTCTCGAACTCGGTGCGCGACCTGATGCTCCGCAGGTCGACCACGGGCAGATTGCCGTCGGTGATGATCGAGTCGCCACCGCCGTTGCGTGCGTGGTACCCGGTGGAGAAGTCGCGGATCACACCGACCTGCACCGATGCGTCCGAGCTCCTGATCGAGTTCACCACGTAGTCGCGCTCGATATCGGTGTTGGCATCGATCTTGTGCGTCACCTGCAGCGTGAACAACGAGAAGCCGACCCGCCGATCGAACGTGCCGGCCCCTAGCCAGTCCGCGCGTTCACCACCCGGCAGGCGCCAGTCCTCAGGGCACTTCCAGAACCGCACGTGGTGCCGCTTCGCCGGGTTGCCGAGCACCTCCTGCTGGTAGGCGAGATCCTGCTGTCTGCCGAACAGCAGCAGCGGGCTCACCGGCGCCTCGTCGTAACTGCGCCGCAGCAGCGTCGAGGTCACGATGCGCCAGCTCGAGCGTGCGGTGACCGGGTCCGCGCGCGTCCAGCCGGCATCCGCCATCCCCGTCTCCAGCTGGGCCTGCGAGCCGAGCAGCGCCAGGTTGATCGGGTCGCCGAGCAGGCCGTCGCTGGTACGCGCCCGTCCGATGAAGTAGTTCGGCACGTAGATGCGGGTCAGGATGCTGTGCAGCCGTGGCAGCACCAGGTACGCCAGCAGCGCCCAGAACAGCACGAAGAAGACGATCAGCCACCAGCCCCAGCCGAAACTCTCGGATGCCAGCAGCCAGGCCAGCCAGATCGCCGCGAGGGTGGCGAGCAGGAAGTATCCGTAGTCGATCGCACGAGCGAGGCGCAGACGGAAGTTGCGCGCCGGCCGCTTCTTCGGCTCCTGCTCACCGCCCTGCGCGCGGCCCGCGGAGTCGGGCAGCGACGCGGTCTCTGGCGATGGCGAATCGGTGACGCCGCCCGCGTCGGGCGCGGTGGGCAGGGTGGACGCCACGGCTCGGGCGGGCGCAGCGGTTCGGGCGGGCGCCGCGTCGCGCGCGGCGGCCGTCCCGTCAGCGGTTCCCCCGACCGGCATGGCCCCATGTTACGGGCGTGCACCCTCGCAGAGGGCAGACGCGCACCGCCCCTCCGGTCGAGCCTGTCGAACGGGGCGGCCGCTTGCGGCCGAGTGATCGCTGGGACGCGGGCGTCCCTCGGAAACCGCCGCCGGGTTCGAGAGGCTCGACCACGACGGGGCTTCGGACGCACCGCCCCGAGTAGGCTGTGCGGATGCCGGCATCGGCACATTCTGTGGTTGGGGGAATCACATGAGCACAGCAGCATCCGCGAAACGACCGGGAGCGGTCACCGCGGCATACGTCATCTGGTTGATCGGTGCGATCGTCTCGCTGATCGGATCGATCTTCGCGCTCTTCGTCGGCATCGTCGCGCTCGGGGCGGGCGCAGCGATCGGCGGCGTGACGGGAGCGGCGGTCGGATCGGTCGTCTTGATCTTCGCCATCTTCGTCTTCATCATCGCGATCATCGAGCTCGTCATCGTGAATCGCATGCGCGACGGCCGCAACTGGGCGCGTGTGGTGCTGACGATTCTGGGCATCCTGTCGGTGATCGGCTCGATCGTGCCGTTGTTCTCCGCCGGCTTCAGCTCCACGTCGTTCTGGTCCCTCGTGCAGGTGGTCGTGCTGATCATCGCGATCGTGCTGATGTTCGTGCCGGCCGCGAACGCCTATTTCGCCTCTGGCGGGGCGACGCCGTCGTCGTACGCACCGCCTGCCGCGCCGAGTTCCGCTCCCGCCGCTCCGCCGGCCACGGCGATGCCCGCGGCTCCGCCGACCACCGCGATGCCCGTCACGCCGCCCGCCGAAACAGCCGGCCAGAACCCCGACGACGTCCGCCCGCCGACCACCTGAGAGGCCAAGCGGATACCACGCGAGACAGGCGCTGACAAGCTCCCGTGCGCCACGCTGGCGCGCCTATTCTGAGGCCATGTCGTTTCGCGCGCTTCAGGTCATCCAGCAGATCGACGACGGTGCGATCGTCGAGCACGAGGCCCGGCTTCGCACGCTCGACGACGACGCGCTCGAGCCGGCAGACGTCGAGGTCGACGTCGTGTACTCGGCTCTGAACTACAAGGACGGGCTCGCACTCGCCGGACGTCCAGGGGTGCTGCGACGGTCACCGCTGATTCCGGGCATCGATCTCGTGGGGCGGGTGCGGGCATCCGCCGATCCGCGTTTCGTGCCGGGCGACCACGTGGTGCTGAACGGCGACGGCATCGGGGAGTCGCTGAACGGCGGCCTCGCCGAGCGGGCCGCGGTGCGCGGCGAGGCGCTGGTGCTGATTCCGGATGCCTTCACCCTTCATCAGGCCGCTGCCGTCGGCACCGCGGGCTTCACGGCGATGCTCGCCGTGCTGGCGCTCGAGCACGGCGGGGTCACGCCATCCTCCGGTGACGTGCTCGTGACCGGAGCGGCCGGGGGCGTCGGCTCGGTGGCGATCGCGGTGCTGGCGAAGCTCGGTTACTCGGTGACGGCATCCACCGGCCGGGGTGACAGCGAGGCGGGCTACCTGCGCGAGCTCGGGGCATCCGCCATCCTCAACCGCGCCGATTTCGCCGCGCCCGGGCGGGCGCTGCAGAAGGCGCGCTGGGCGGGTGCGATCGACACGGTCGGGAGCACGACGCTCGCCAACGTTCTGGCGCAGACCTCGTATGGCGGGGTGGTTGCCGCGTGCGGTCTGGCCGGCGGGCCCGACCTCCCGGCGACGGTGATGCCGTTCATCCTGCGCGGGGTGTCGCTGGCCGGCATCAACTCCGTCGAGGCGCCGCGCATGCGCCGGCAGGATGCCTGGGACCGCCTCGCCCGCGACCTCGACCTGCACCTGCTCGACAGCATGACGACGACGATCGGACTCGAGGATGCCGTCGGCGCGGCCGGCCGCATCCTTGCGGGCCAGGTGCGCGGCCGCACCGTCGTCGACGTGCACAGCTGACCAGCCTGCCCCGGATCCCTCCCGCCGGTCGAGCCTGCTCCCGCCGGTTGAGCCTGTCGAAACCCGCCCCATCCTCCCTCCCGCCGGTTGAGCCTTCTCCCGCCGGTCGAGCCTGCTCCCGCCGGTTGAGCCTGTCGAAACCGCCCTCCCCCGGCTCGCCTCCCGCCGGTTGAGCCTGTCGAAACCGCCCCATCCGCCTCCCTCCCGCCGGTTGAGCCCTGTCGAAACCGCCCCATCCGCCTCCCTCCCGCCGGTTGAGCCCTGTCGAAACCCCCTCCCCCGAGGTATCGGGTTTCGACAGGCTCAACCAACGGCGGGCCCATAGGCTGACCGCATGATCGTGATCGCGACCCTGGTCGTCGCTCTCGCCGCCATCATCCACGTGCTGATCTTCGTGCTGGAGAGCCTGTTCTGGACGCGCCCGGGGGGGAGTGTCCGAGATTCGGTGTAACCGGCCTGACACGCCGACGTTGGTCGGCAGGGAAGGGTCGTCATG